>JAHBXT010000006.1 GCA_019636385.1 Pirellulaceae bacterium
GCGGTCGTTTCAATCCGCGCCCGCTCTCGCGAGCGGGCGATGCCTTCTCACAATTGAGGAGGCCAGCGAGCGGTCGTTTCAATCCGCGCCCGCTCTCGCGAGCGGGCGATTTGCGACAAGCGTCGCGGTAGCTGCCACCTTCAGGTTTCAATCCGCGCCCGCTCTCGCGAGCGGGCGATTTTTGAGGTTTAAGGATAGATCAATGAAAATCAAGTTTCAATCCGCGCCCGCTCTCGCGAGCGGGCGATAAGCTGCAATCGGTCGGTGTGCTGAGTATACGCGTTTCAATCCGCGCCCGCTCTCGCGAGCGGGCGATTAGTGATAAGGCAATCCGCGCCTACGTCCGTAAGTTTCAATCCGCGCCCGCTCTCGCGAGCGGGCGATCTCGTGCACGGACAAAGGGACGCGAGCCTACCAGTTTCAATCCGCGCCCGCTCTCGCGAGCGGGCGATATCTGGACACTCTCTCCCCTCTGGTGATCGAAGAGGTTTCAATCCGCGCCCGCTCTCGCGAGCGGGCGATCTTGGTGGTGGCTCAGGCGTTGAGCCGATCAAGGTTTCAATCCGCGCCCGCTCTCGCGAGCGGGCGATAAAATTGCGACTATGGAAAGCGTAGGCTTAGAGGGGTTTCAATCCGCGCCCGCTCTCGCGAGCGGGCGATCTGGCGTGGCCTTGTTTTACGCCGGATAAAAGAGTGTTTCAATCCGCGCCCGCTCTCGCGAGCGGGCGATACACCGCAGACAGAACAACGTGCGTAAACTCAATCCGTTTCAATCCGCGCCCGCTCTCGCGAGCGGGCGATCAATCGTCCCACCGGCTCGTGTCACACTTGATGGTTTCAATCCGCGCCCGCTCTCGCGAGCGGGCGATGCAAGGATTGACGGAACAAATTACTTGGCTAAAGTTTCAATCCGCGCCCGCTCTCGCGAGCGGGCGATGGGAATGATAAAAATGTTAGATTCTAAATGGCTGTTTCAATCCGCGCCCGCTCTCGCGAGCGGGCGATCGAGCAGAGCAGCGTAGCGTTTGGCCTGCGCGTTGTTTCAATCCGCGCCCGCTCTCGCGAGCGGGCGATCTGTCGTGCGACCACTCCCACACGCCATGCTCATGTTTCAATCCGCGCCCGCTCTCGCGAGCGGGCGATACTAGCAAATTCCGTACCATTTTAGCAGAATCCTGTTTCAATCCGCGCCCGCTCTCGCGAGCGGGCGATGGACAAAGGGACGCGAGCCTGGCAAACTCTATAAGTTTCAATCCGCGCCCGCTCTCGCGAGCGGGCGATTAGGGGGGCTGCCTGTCTCAGTCTATCGCAGGGAAGTTTCAATCCGCGCCCGCTCTCGCGAGCGGGCGATGAATATTTTGATGAACTGGCCGATACTATACGGGTTTCAATCCGCGCCCGCTCTCGCGAGCGGGCGATGAGCCTGGCAAACTCTATAAAACACTGCACGGCATGTTTCAATCCGCGCCCGCTCTCGCGAGCGGGCGATCAACGCTTCATCCCTCGCCCGGCGTATCTCATCGTTTCAATCCGCGCCCGCTCTCGCGAGCGGGCGATTTAACCATGGCTCCGTGTGCATACAATTTTTACTGTTTCAATCCGCGCCCGCTCTCGCGAGCGGGCGATCTTCTGCTCCAGCAAATGTTCACAGTCAAATCGGTTTCAATCCGCGCCCGCTCTCGCGAGCGGGCGATGCAGAATCTTTTCGATCGGCATTCGTGATCGAGGGGTTTCAATCCGCGCCCGCTCTCGCGAGCGGGCGATGAAGCATGTGGAGCACTTGGGGAGAATCTACAAGTTTCAATCCGCGCCCGCTCTCGCGAGCGGGCGATACCCACGTGGAGTGAAAATTGATCGCGTACAGGGTTTCAATCCGCGCCCGCTCTCGCGAGCGGGCGATCCCCTAATTGTAACCGTCTATTGAGAAAGGGTTTAGCAACCAGCTTTCGCGAACTCGTAGTTCTTGAACAATGTGCATTGACGGCTGGGCACGAGTTAGGGCTGAAATCGGCGAAAATGCCCTGGTGAACGGCAAAGTCGCGAACCTCACCGAGAAATGGCGAGCGCTTGGGGTTCGCGTGGGACTTCCTTAGTCTACCACTAGATAATTAGAGGGTCGTCCAGATTGAGCGAGGGTTTGATACCGTGGTGCTCGACTTTGTACTGCCAATTGCTGCCAAGAAAATAGAATCTCACGCTATCCTGATCTGGCAACATGGCTGTGAGAAGCTGATGCTTCAGGCTGACAAAATTTTCGTTGTTGAGCCAACATTCGAAGACGCTGTTTTGAACTCGCTGTCCATGATTCAGGCAAATTTTAGCGACTTGCCGCAAGCGCCGCTGACCGGCTTTGTCGGTCGTTGATACATCGTAGGTCACAATCACGAGCATCATCAGTCATCATTTCCATGTAAATGGGGGGTAGGCGTCACTGTCGCCTCGGAGGTGGCGGGCCAACAACCGCGCTTGTATATGCGGGACTAAACCAAGTGTCATTTTTTCACCCAGAAAGGGATGTGTAATCTCTTCCTGTTTGCGCTTCTGATAGGCGGCCACAATCTCTTTACGAGTCGACTCGTCCATGCGCACACCACCTCCTGGATCGACCTCAAATCCCTTGGCTCGGACCTGCTGACGGTTGATGAGCGACAACACTAAGCGATCAACGATCACCGGACGGAACTCCTCCATCAAGTCGAGCGCCAATCCGGGGCGTCCCGGACGATCGCGATGCAGAAAGCCGACCGCAGCATCCAGTCCACACGCTTCGCAGGCGCTGCGCAAGTCGTTGGTTAGCATCGAATAACAGAACGAAAGCATTGCATTGACCGGATCCAGCGGAGGGCGACGGTTGCGGCCAGAAAATACAAAATCGTTTTTCTGGATGACAATCAGATCATTCAGTACAGAAAAATACTCACTGGTTGCGTCACCCTCGACCCCGCGAAGTTGATCCAGCGTCAGAATTTCAGCTAACGTCTTTAGGCGCCTGTCGATTCGCTGGACGACCTGCTCGATGCGGGTGCTTGCCTGCGAGCTGGCATGATCGCGAATAGCGCGGCGCAGAACGGTGCGGTAGTTGGCTAGTTTGCCGATGATGCAGGCGCGGGCAATCGCTGCCGAGGCACACAGATCGTCGGCGCGCCGATACTGCTCGCGCCGCAGCAAGACATTGCCGGGCGTGAAGCCGTTGACCGCTGCCAAGAACCGTCCATACTCGGTCATGAACGTAACGGCGATCCCTTTTTGCGCGCAAGCTCCCAACAATAGCGGACTACAAGCCACACGGCCCAGGCAACAGATGGCTCCGATATTGATTAGCGGCAGTCGCAAGCGATCGACACGGTCAATTGAAACGACAACCGCGTCGCCTTGCTTGCGTAGGTAGGCTCCCTGTGTTGTGACATACAATGTGTTGAGGTGAGTCTTCATAAGCCGTCCGAATCAATTGATTCGTCAGGTGCAGTCAGCAGACTTTCTAGATATCGCCGCGCGGTAGCGCGTGGGCGAACTGCCTTCGGTAAACATTGCGGCATGAGCGAGCAACATTCGCATTTTCGCTTTTGATAGCTGATCGCAGGAGTTAGACGACTTTGGAATAGCGAATGCAAGTCTTGTATGGCTTCAGATGTTGTTTGTCGAAGATCGCTGGTTAACCCAAGTTCTACGCGGCGTTTCGTTTTTACATAGAAGATAAATGCGTAGTTCACTGCTCGGCCGAGCATGTCTTCTAGGCAAAGGACTTGCGCGCAGGTCTGAACGCGAAAGGGTAGGTCGCGCTTGCCCTTTGGACTGCCGCGTTTGTATTCGATAACGGAGACAGTTTCGATTTGGTTGTTTGGTGAGAGTGTAAATTCGATGATGTCAGCCTTGCCGGTCAGACCCCAACGATGAGAACGGAGCTCCATTCCTCGCACGACTCGTAGATTACCACGAGTTTCAGATTGATGTTTATCGTGGGCTCGTTGATGCGCGACGGTTCCCTCCGCAGTGAAAATGTTTTCACTCCACACGCCTTCCAGAAAGACTAGTGCTGCCCGTCGTGGGCAATACAGAAAATGCTGGAGCGCCGAGATTGGCAGGCATTCTTCTTCGGAAAACAAATGCATCTCTCTCCGTACGATGGATAAATCCTCAGCGAACTTCAATTTTCGTGCGCGGAGGTCTTGATTTTCAGAATATACTTGTTGTTCTAAGTAATCGAAAACCTCTGCCATCTGTCTAGCAGTCGATCAGCATGGACTTTGCCTACAGTTTGTCGAAGTCACGCGGGAGTTCGAGGAGTTCGATCCCAGCAGGAATCCGGCCGCGATCAACAGTGACCGTATAGTCGGCGAAGCTACGCGGGATGGACACATTCTTTTCGACTTTGACGATTTCTTCGAACAGCACTTGAGCCGGAGCGCAACCGAGCATGGCTTGGCGCTGGCGTTGCTTTGGGTCACTGTCAGTGCCGATATGTTTGAAGACGAACAAAGGTTGGCGAACAGTCATCGTTCCTTTACTTGCAGAGCGGTCATGTTCGTACATGTTGAGGACGGCTTCGAACAGCATCCGCAAATCTGTTGCTGTGAAACCCGTTTGCTGCGCGAGGTGCGCACTGATAAACCCTTTGCCGAGAAAGAGCCCATACGGAATCAGCGACTTGCGCCCCATTGTGCGAAGCGTGTCTTCGCTAGTTGCTGCTTCGGCAGATTCAAAATCCGCGCTGCTCTTAGCTCCTTTGACGTCAAGAGCGACGGCCATGCGGGTAATGGATAAGTCCAGCGGAAGAATTGGATCAAGTGAGCGGGCAAACGCAATTTGTACCGCGCCGCGAACTTGACCGGCGTTGGCGCCCGTGGACATGACTCCGCCGAATGTCCGCACATCGAAGAAGTTCTTACACATCCAATCACGGGCTGCATGGACCTCTTTTTTGTTAGCACCATCTTTGCCCTTTGGCAGCGAGCCGTTCGCTTCTTCGTGAGCCTTGGCAATTTTAGTGTTCAAGTTACATGCATGCTCGATGAAAATTGCGTTCGGCATTTTATTGCCTGCTGCGATTTGCACGTAGTTGCGAATGCGACGCTTGATGGCCACATCGGAAACGAGCCCATGCATGTCCTGCGGGTCGATTCGCGGCGCGTTGCCTGCGTCGGGATCGCCATTCGGGTTGCCATTTTCACAGTCAAACAGGAAAAGGAATTCGTAGCGGTTAGTTAAAGACGTGTTCATGATCGTCTCCAGAAAAAGGTGATATGCGAAAGCGAATTGCCTATATAATGTGTCGAGTCAAACTATTCCGATGATTCGGACTCTGGCAAATTTCCGGACCTTTTGCCTCGGACAGCTTTCTGTTGGTAGTATCCCATTGCGAACAGAGTTTGCTTTTCCAGGCTCAATGTGGTTGGCGGTGTCGACTTCATACGATTCCAGACATCGGTAAGCTGGCTTTCGAAATAATGGCGCAAGCCACCTTCCAGTTTCGGCAGATGGGCTATCTGTGCAGTGCGAACGAGTCGCCCGAGCACCAAAGCAGGAGTTGCACTTGCCGCAGCGTAGTAGCGCTGTACAACTCCAGCACCAACGTTTCCAAGGGCCGCTTCCTGTACGGCGGCCAGCAGTGCCATGATTCGGCCAGACAGATACGCAGGGTCGTCAACAGTTTCGTCAAGTTCAGCAGTCATCGCAGGTACTCCAGGTTTTCGAATACAAAAGGCACGAAGAAGACCAATCCGAGCAGCGCGCGGCGATTGGTCTTGAACGATATCGATACGGACTCGGTGAAGGCATTGAGCAATCATCGAGTCTGGAATAGAGCGGCTTTTGTTGAGCGCACACCGCCACAGGGTGGCTACTGCTGGGCTTGGCACGTCTTTCAAATCGCGAACGGTTGCCGCCAAGAGAGCAGCAAATTTGTGACGATTCAATATGTTCTTACCATCCCGCGAGACAATCGCCAAATCACTAAACCAAGCGTCAATGCTTTCGACGAGCTGTTCAAAACTCCCTTGCATCCAATCGCGAATGATAACGCGCCCGGAATTGCCGGAGAGGGTGAGTGCAAAGAACTGACAACCCTTGAGATCATCGCGCTGGCCGGAACGGATGGCTTCGAGCAGTTTTCGCGCCGTCGATTCGGCTTGCAGGATTTGCCGTTCGGATGGCTCGGACTTGGTCGATCTCTTGGCGGAATTGCCGTCGTCTTCATCCAGCCCCGCGCCGGCGAAAATGTCGCGAACAACATCTTCCTCGGCGGCAATGTCGCGGCTGTACCAATAGACGATTCTTGTTTCAGCCATGCGAATGGAGCGACGTTTAATGAGGTGGTTCAAGGCGTCGGTGAATGACTTGACCATCTCCTCGCTTATCGCGGCATTTTGGCCTTGTTCAAATTCGAAGTGGCCAAAGGCTTCCTTGTCGAACGATGAAATCACATCGCCAGTCGCCTGGCCACCAACATCAGACAGACCTGTAACCTTGTTTTGCGTTGCCGCCGGTTCAACCAATTCACCGCTCAGGTAGCAACGCATTGCGATTGTTTTTTTCCTGGCAGAATTTGAAGCTTTGCTTTGACTAATCGCACCTCTAAACCCGCGCCACCAATTATGCCATTCGTCGGAGTCGATGAAGATGTGAGGCTTGTGCCCGCAGCTTACGGCAATAGTTGCAGAGTCGGTCGGTTTCGCCTTCAAATCATTCAAGTTGGCTTGAATTGCGGTGAGAATTTCCTCGTTGTTGAGAGTCGCACTTATCGGTGCAAGTTCGGGAATTGCGCTTGACGCCTTGTCCAGCAAGCCAACGAAGCTCGCATGTGCCGCACAGTCTTTTTCGGTCGCCTCTTCTTTGGTGAGCAAAACCACTTTGTCGAGGCTATCGGCCAGAAAGTGACGCGAGCCGGAGGAAATCATCTCAGGCTGAGTCAGATCAGGGCAGCGGTTGAACTCACGGCCTTTTGATCTCTTGTCGCCGTCCGTCAAGTCGATGGGCGGAGCAATCCAATTGCCGTCGGGCGTAAATTGCAGCAGCCATTTGACCGGCTTCGATTTGAAGCCAGGCTCGCTAGCGAGATTTTCGCGGCGTGCGTATTCGAGAAGCTCATGCAGCATTAGTCGTTCCTTTCAACTGTAAGAGTTGACTTAAGAACCTTGTCACTTCCAACGGGAGGCACTTCAAGAACGCCACGTTCGATACGTGCTTTGAAGATGGAGACAGCAGGTTTGATTTGCTTCCAGTTGTCTGAGTCGCGTTTGAAGCGGGCTTCGTAGTTGTTCGAGCGGATGTCGAACACGTCGTAAAGCATGAAGCCAATATCTTGTGAGTAGTCACAGGACTTGGGTTCGGCGTCGGCATTTTCAACAAGCCGGAAGAAAGCGATGAATTCGCGGCAGCCGAGGTAGGGTTGCTGAAAGCATTTTCCTTGAGTGGCGCGACGTGTGAACTGGCTGTTGTAAGCGTGCAGTTCGCTTTCGTTGCCAGGACGTGGCACGATATGAGCGTGCAGTCGGTATCGGGGCGTCTTGAGTGCCATGGTTTGGCGTTGCGTGCGCCCTTTCTGGTCAGTGCCGGTTATGCTCTTGTCGGCATCGGCTAGCAATGGTTCCACAGCGGCAGTGCCTTTAATCCACTTCTTCACTGCCGACTCACTGATTTTGTCTTTGACTTCGTTGCGGCGAAGTGCGATATAGTTGGGAGAAGACAGTAGATCGATGCGAGTGATTTGCCAATAGAATTGGGGCTTGAAGTAGATGGCCTCGAAAACTCCACGCGCCGCGCTGGGTGTGGGGCAAGGGTATGAGTAGCGTTCGACTGCCAACTCAGGGCGTGAGAAGCAGGCAAAATCGCCCCAGACTTCGAGGATATGACTTGAGTTCATGCTTTAGCTCCCTTTGGAAAAGTAAAAGTAGTGTATCACACAATCCACTGCGTTTCGGCGAACTTGAGTCCTACAAAGTCGTCGTAGCTCTCTTTTTCATTCGCAGGTCGCCACCAGTCGTGTGAATCAGTCGAGATGCCACCGTCAGATTCATCGCTCGAATCGGTTCCGAGTGGCAGCGGTATTAGATGATTCCAGATTTCAGAATTGGCGCTGGCAGGGCGATACACCGCAACCGACTGAGGACGGGCTTTGCGAATCCATGCTCGAACTTGTTTCGGCGTCATGTCGTCCGTGTTGGCCTCGGCAACGAGCATTTGGTAAGTCACAGCATCGTATGGAACGAGCACGCTGATCACGTTTTGCTCGATGAGCCGATAGTGCTTCGCGACATCAGGGAAATTGCCAGCTCGAATGGCTTCGTGTAATTCGCGCTCGTCCGCGTGTTCGGCCGTGTCGCGACCATGTTGAGCATATAAGAGTTCGTAGTACTTTCGAAGCAACTCGGGCGAATTGATGATTTCGGGAAGCGTCTCGCCGGGCGCAAGTTGAAAAAGTAGCATGTTTAGAAAACTCTCGGTCGCCGCAACTGCCGCACTGTAGCCCGGCGGATAGAGATTTCGTTCGCGACCGTCATTTTTTAAGTCTAGAGGTTTGAAGACAGTGACGATCCCCGTTTCACGCAAGCCGCTGCGGTTACAGCGACCGGCGGCTTGGGCGATAGCTTCCAGCGGAGCGAGTGCGCGATAGACGCAAGGAAAGTCGATGTCGACACCAGCTTCAATGCATTGGGTTGCTACGAGCCGAACGGGTCGCTTGGCTTCGAGTCGTTGCTTTACATGGTCGAGTACCTTCAGGCGGTGTTCGCTGCACATATTTGTGGACAGATGCAAAGTGTCGCCGACTTTAGAACGAAGTGACTCGGCAAGCTCGATTGCGTGCCGCTTCAGGTTGACGATTGCAAGTGTTTGGCCGTGTCTGGCAAGCTCGTCAGCCAACTTTGCGAACTCAATTCTTTTATCGTGACGCCAGTCGATACTCACTCGACTTGCGGCTGTTGCGTATAGTTCGTTCGCGTTGGTAACGAGTTCCTGAGGTTTCCAAGAAAGGTTTTTGCCGGAATACCGCTTTTCGTCGACCAGCGTTGCGAGTCGAGGTGACAAGCTTTCGAACGCAGGTTGAGTTGCTGTGGCAAATACTACTGAAGTGCGGAACGGCGATTCGCTTCCTGCCATTCGATTGAGTGTTCCGAGCGTTGCAACGACCAACTTTGGTGGCAGCGTTTGGACTTCGTCAAACAAGATGACGCTTCCCGCGAGACGGTGAAGCTTGCGGCATCGCGATGGTTTGTGGGCAAACAGCGATTCAAGCAACTGAACACTGGTTGTCAATACAATCGGTGCGTCCCAATTCTCCGACAGCAGCTGCCTTCGTCGCCGAATTGGATGTATGTCGTCCTGCGTAAAATCGGAACACTCGTCCGCAAAAAGTTTTTCGGTAGCGCCATCAGCCAGCGAGTGGCATTCCAGGACGAAATCATCGCCGAACTGGTCGCGACTGAAGATTTGCCGATAAACTCGCGCGGTTTGATCGACGATGTTGAGAAATGGCATCACCAATACAATTCGACGCAGCCCGTGCATTCTCGCATGCTCAAGAGCGAAACCGAGCATGGCTAATGTCTTGCCCGCACCCGTTGGTGCCGAAAGCGTAAACAGGCCAGTCGAAAGCGAAGCGCCTTGAGAACGGCAACTTTGCAGCAAGTTCTGCCGGAGCGAAATAAACTTTGACGCCTCGAAATTCTGCTTTTGAAATTCGCTTGCTAGGTTCAACTGCGCGACGTATCGATCAAATGCATCAAACGCAGCGTTCACGTCTAGAATCTGTCCAACGGGTCTTGGTCTTCGCGGGAAGCTTTTGTCACCTGAAAAGTGGGCCTCTGTCTCTAAGAAATCCGAATCGACCAATGTCGAAAACAACATCCGAGTATCAAGCATATCGCCAACGTAATCGTGCCTGTTCACAAAACCCGAATTAAACTTCGGCAATTCAAAGCCATCAGCTCGAAACGCATCCAACACCGCCTTGCCATCCACCGTCGTAAAGCGATCTGGATTCTCCGACATCTGCTGACTAACTCGTTTGATAAAGTCTCCATGCGACTCGCAAAGGCCAAGCCCCACATGATGCCCCTCGATGCACAATGCAGGAAGTTCCCCAAACCTCTTCCCTAACTTGGCCGCTAACATCGCACCGATCGCCCAGTGATCCCGCCCTTTTTCCCTTGGATCAAACAACCTGCGCTGAAATTGCGGTGAATATTTTCCCAAGTCATGCAGGATGGCAGTTGCTCTGGCTTGGTCGACACAACCAAATAAAGCCCCAAATTGTGCTGCTTTCGCAGCTACTTCGTTAGTGTGATCGCGCAATAACTCCGGCACCGCATCTTTCCGAACTCCGTTGTGACTGTGGCCGAACCAAATATTCGGGCGCATTGACTTCTGAGTTGCTGAGTGACTGCTGGATGCAGCAGCCGCTTGTTCATCCGTAGTCATGTCAGGCATCCCGTGTCAGTTAGGCTTTGTGCAGCGGTACCAGTCCGCTTTCAAATCCACTCTTGGTTCATGTGCTAGCGTAAACGCGACAATAAGAATTCAATGGTAACTAATCGCCAGTCGTGACACTTTTGGTCACAAACTACGTGAAACCAAGAATCAGTACAAATCATCCCAGCGGCGGCCTGAGGGTTGCTGAATCAGACCATGACCGCCTCGTCTAGCCACTCGTCAATTGTAACATGAGAGTTGCTTGTAGGGTCAATGCGCATCCCGCTCGCACAAGCCACACACGATTTCGCCATCGCGAGAGCGGTTCTAAGGTTGATGTGTCCCGAAATTCTTTAGTTTAGAGCCGGCGTGTAGCATATATCGCAGGCGTTCCCCAGCGGGAAATCGATCGATGAGCCGAACGACTGTTTTCCAAAGTTCAAGTACGGTTCGTGCCGCCTGCGAACGAAGCAAGCTTTTGAATTTGCTGAACAGATTCTCGATCGGATTGAGATCGGGTGAATATGGAGATACATAACGAACTTGAGCACCTACGACTTCAATAGCTTCCTGAACGCCCGCTATCTTGTGAGCCGATAGGTTGTCCATAACGATAATGTCCTTGGGGCGAAGCACTTTGATCAAGTGCTGTCGGACCCAATCCAGAAAAACGCTTCCGATGATGGGACCATCAACGACCACTGGGGCGACTGTGCCCTCAGAACGAAATCCCATCAGCACCGTTGTCGTATGCCAATGCCCGTGCGGAACAGCATCGATCAGGCGCCGCCCGTAGAGTGCTCTACAATAAAGGCGCGACATGTTTTTCTTGACCCAAGTTTCGTCGAGAAAAACAAATCGCCAGGTGTCCATTTGAACGGTCGATCGTCGCCATGCGATTCGTTTAACTGCAAAGTCAGGCCACTTCTGCTTAGCGGCGATCAGCGACTATTTTTGTGGCGGTAGCCAAGCAATTCAATGGCGACGTTGACGGTTTGAATGCATACCTTGACCGAAAGTTTGGCAGCGATTTCTTCAAGCGTGCGATCCGGCTTCTCATCGATAATACTCTTCAGCTCCTGTTCGTGACCTTTCAGTTTGCGGATCGGGCAGTGCCTTTGAGCAATCGGCCCCATTTCGCCGGTCTCTCGATATCTGTTCAGACACTTTTTGAACCAGCTAACCGAAACGCCAAAAGTCTCCGCCACCTCGGCAGTTTCCCTCCCGGATTCGTGTGCCGTGATCACTCAATTCTCAAATCCATTGAATATGCTCGCATTGGATCTCATCCTTAGATGAACGCATAATAAATATAGAACCCTCCTCAAGAGCTACATCAATTCTAGAACCGCTCTAAAGTCCATCCCTTCAAGCCGGGGATAAATTCAAAATCGATGGTGCCCCATTGGTCGGCGCGGTTTTGCCAGATTTGAACGCTGCCGCCTTGAAGTTCATCACGGCTGACCTGATCGCTCGTGAATGCCCGTGCGAACCGATTTCATTCAGCCCCGGTAGGGGCGGCTGTTCATTCCCACAAGTATCGCTCGTCGTAGTCGATTCCGTGCCGCCGCAGAAATTCGACAAACTCCTCCTGGAATGTCCGTTGTCGATGGTGTTCGGCCTGATGTGCGATGTAACTCTTGACCGAGTCGGTGCTCGAATAGCTCACAGTGAACGCAGCGTAACCCGCTTGCCATGCGAACGATTTCAACTCCGGGAAAGTCTGATGAATCCAACCTGAAGAATTTGATTTGATGTCCCGCACGGAATCCGCCACGGACTGTGTCTTGCCGATGTCCGCGAGCAGATGCACATGGTTTGGCATTCCACCAGCCACCAACAATTTGCCGCCGTCGTTTCGCAGAATCCCGCCGATGTACTGAAACATTCGTTGACACACTTCGTCGCCCAAGATTGGCTGGCGATGCTTGGTGCTCCAGATCAAGTGAAACCGGAGGCAGGTGTAGGACGATGGCATGATTGGATCGTTATATAGATCGTTTTGGATTAGAGGGAATATTTCCGTCCCGGAGGGACCGACGTAGGTAGCCAGAGGCGTCAGCCTCTGTTTGCTTCTTCAGGGGCTCACGCCCCTGGCTATCGACGATCGCCACACCGTGGCCAACTGACTGACTCCCGCCGCTCCGTGGCCAACCGCTCGTGTCCTCACACCTCCGAAGATGCACTTACGTTTTCCGCCATCAGGTCACGGATCAGCACCACCTTCGTCTTGAGGTCTGTCGACAACTCCGTTGGCACGTCGTAATCATCCCACGACTTGGATGCGGACTCCGGATCAGACTTCTTCTTTGGCGTCAGTGCAGCGATCAACGTAAAGTCTGAACACGAGCCGAGCACATTCTTGTGCTCGATGTACCAAGCATGTCGCACTTCAGCGATCGGCCGAGCGTGTGACCGAGTGTGAGGATGCGCGAACGGAATGACGGCCAACATCAAGTCGATGTCTGGCTTCGTGCATCCCGACTTTCGAGCCGCGCTCGGATTCACAAAGAAAGGCATGACGTACACGCCATGCGGCACGAAACGATATCCCATCGGAGCCATACCACGATCTTTGGCCACTTGAACACCGGACTTGCTGGTATTTGTGTGACGGCTGATATCGATGGGGGCCGACGGACACTCCCAATCCGAACTGCACCGCCCCCGTCTTAATGGTGTCCCCGACACCCTCTTCGAGAAATGTGTCCCCGAAAACTCGACCGTCCCAGTATTTGTCTTGGAACGTCCCAGCCAGAAGCTCTTTGTTAATGTCCGCCCTGACTCGGCCACGACTTTCGAGAATGGCAAAGTTCTCAGGATTTTGGCTCTTGGCAACCTGCTTCCAAACGTCGCCTTCTTTGTCTGCAATCAAATCGCGCAATTTGCGCTTAAACGACACTGGCGACATTTCACTTTTTCCGTCAGGGCGTTGGCGAGGACCATTCTCACGATCTGGGGCGCCATTGGGATTGGAGTTGATGACTTCGATAACAAGCAAACCTGTTGCTCGAACGATGGAACCGTTGGCGGGTGAAATTGCAGTCATGCGGCTCTCCAGCTAGTGGATATAGAAATTGGGTCAATCAACGCCTCTGTCCTGAAATCAGTTTTGAGTCCCGGAGGGACGAATTTTGGTGTTGGTTGTCGTAAGCTGAGTCAGCCCCGGAGGGGGCGAATGTCGCTGATCAAAATGATGACGCCCGCCCCTACCCGGGCTGCTTCGTGATTGGTTCCTGCTACCAGAGGCTCACGCCTCAGGCTATCAACGCTGGCCGCTCCGCAGCGATCAGGTCCGCTACCCTCTGGCCAAAAGCTCGCGCGTCAAGCACTCGCAGCCGTTGGTTCAGCGATCGTGTCGGAATCCGCCCGCGCGCCGGCTTCTTCAGCCTTCTCGGAGCGCGAGAGATAACCGAGCAGCAATTCCGCTTTGTCGGAATCGCTGCAGCTCGTTGGCAGAGGACCTTCGTTGATGGCGGCGGTCAGGCGGTCCGACACACGGCCAAATTCCCCAAGCAGCCATTTCGCCAACCGAACTTCATCGCCTCCTTGCACCGTCTGAGCCCAGGCGTGGTTATGGTTTGATCCTTTGCCAGATGAGGGCGATCGCTCGCTGGGGTGAATCCATCGCCGTCGTGACCAGGGCATTGCCGACCAGTTGCGGCAGTGCTTGGCCCTTTCGCGCCTCGAGGCAGTATTGAACGTGCAATTGATCGGTCAAGCTGAGCAGCCGACCGACAAGAAACGGTGGGCCTTTCATATGCTCTCCTTTCGTGCGGCCAAGCTTGGCCAAGAGCAAACCGAATATTCTGGACAATAGCACTCCAAGAAGACGGGCGATTATGCTTCAGCATCTTACGGGTGTGACTGGTCACCTTCGTGTTCGCCAATCTGTTCGATGCGTTGTCGGCGGACTTGGTGCATGAGATGGATGAGCAGGCGCGATTGAGTGCGAATGGCGTCAGCGTAGTTCTTGGAGTCTGCCAGTTCACATGCGTGAGCGAATTGTTGGTCTACCGGTGCCCAGTCGATGTCCCAGTCGTGTTCTTCGCTGGCTTCGCGAAGCGGCTTCATGGTTTCGGCCAGATTCTCGAACAATTCGCGTGTAGGTTTGGCTTGGAATTGGCGGTGCGGTCCAGCTCCGTAACGGTTGGGCGCAGGCTGTTGGCGGCGATTGCTCAGGTAATACTGAGTGATGCCGGTTACCAGCGCTATCAGGCCTAAGATCGAAGTGATCACGGCCAACGGATATTGTTGGATGGCGGCTAGGCCTAGCGCGGCCAATAAGCAGATTCCGGCTACCAGCCCCAGGGCCCTGGAAAAGGGCTTGTCGGATTCGCCGCGACTGAGAGCCAGGCTGTCACCGCCAACAGTGGCAATCTGTTGCGAGACAACCTCGACGACGATGGCTGTAATATTGTCCGGGCCACCGCGTAGATTGGAGAGGTCAATAAATAGCTGGGCCGCTTCATCCGGTGGCAGCAGCAACATCAGCGCGGCGATTTCGTCGTCGTCGATCTGGCCGCTCAGCCCGTCTGAACACAGCAAGAAGCGATCTCCAGGCCGAATGGGAAATGGGCCTTCCAGATCGACGTGTACGGTCGGATTGGGGCCAAGCGATCGCGTAATGACGTTCTTGGGAATGACTCCACTACGAATCGCCTCTTCGCTGACCCGTCCGGTGGCTTGCATTTCCCAAACCAGCGAGTGGTCAAACGTGAGTTGATACAGTCGATCGCCATTGAGCATATAGACACGGCTGTCGCCGACATGGCCAACCACAGCCCCTTCAGGCAGCAGAGTTAGCGCGCAACAGGTCGTGCCCATGCTGCGGAATTCAAAATTCAAATGTCCGCGCCGAAAAATCTCAGCGTTGGTCTCGGTGATGGCGCGATGCAGCGCCTCGACACTGGGCAGATCGCGATACTTGGAATAATTCAGCGGAATCAGGTCAACGGCTAATTTGCTGGCTAGCTCGCCAGCAGCATGAGCTCCCATGCCGTCAGCCACCAAGAATAGATGGCCTTGTCGCTGCCAGACGACGGCTGATTCGGCCAACAGAACTTTCATCGAGTCCTGGTTGATCGCGCGTCTCATGCCGATGTCGGTCAGTGCCGTCACCTGCACAGAGTCTTTCCATGGCGAGGGCTGTTCAGGATTGATGGCAAACTGAGACAAGGCTGCTTATTCCCAAGGAAGTCAGTCACTGGTTAGCGTGGAAATGCCTGCTTTTCGAATACGTTAGCCGATTGCCTAGCGGATTTCTCGCATTTGGATTAGCACGTAACCGCCGTTGGGTGCCGGTAACAGAAGCGGACAGCAACCGGCACCATTGTATTGTATAACGTTTGGCAGTTACGAGCGTTGGGGCAGTCGCATTTTGCCAGCAAAAAATGGTAGCTCCGAGGCGGCTGCGAATCGAGTATTTGGTCTGGTCTCGCTGCGCCCATGGATTCTATAAGTCACTGCGGGCCAGCGTAGCCACCCAAGAACCTTGATAAGTCACCCATCACAGGCGATGAGAAACAATATCCTACGACCGATTATTGGATTGGGACTGATCTGCCTGCTCACCGCGAGCATGCAGGGCTGTGTTCGTAAGCGGCTGACGGTACGCACGCAACCGGCGGGGGCAGCGGTGTACGTGGACAAGCAATACATTGGAACATCACCGACTGCGACGTCCCTGACCTATTATGGGACTCGCGAGATCGAAGTGGTTCGCGACGGGTATCGAACCGAAAAGGTCTTCAGGACACTTAATCCGCCGTGGTATCAGTTGCCTCCGCTGGATTTTGTTTCTGATTCACTGTGGCCACGCGAAGTTCGTGATGAACGTGTGGTGGACATCGCCATGGTACCGCAGCAGGTGATGAGTTCTGATGAGTTGCAAAGCCGAGCGCAGGGATTGCGGTTGCAGGCCGCCCAGGGTGTAACCGCCGCACTGCCACCGCCGGCTAGTACAGGTGCGATCGGTGGCTATGGAGTACCCGCAGGCGT
This sequence comes from Pirellulaceae bacterium, assembly GCA_019636385.1. Lineage (NCBI taxonomy): Bacteria > Pseudomonadati > Planctomycetota > Planctomycetia > Pirellulales > Pirellulaceae > Pirellulaceae bacterium. The sequence goes on from JAHBXT010000006.1 coordinate 16,405, forward strand.
TCCGCAGCCGGTCGATCCGACCTACCAACCCTGGCAACCTCCAATCGTCAGCTCTCCGACCGCTCCGTTACCTCAGACGGTTCCAGCACCGTCCGCGACTCAGGGTTGGCAGCCGGGGCAACTGTTGCGCGACTTTTTTCAACCTGGTGGCGAGCCACCAACTCGGATACCCGAAGCGGGCATCTTGCAGGGTGGCGGCTATCGACCAGAGATGTAATCGCAGCATCATTTCGTAGCTACGTTGGCCTTCGTAGCTATGTTGGCCAGAGCGGGGAGTGACGCGGTAACTATCATCGCCCGACGGCAGAAGTCTCCCAGCCCATTCGGATTTGGGGAGGCTAACCAACCTTCTGTTTGGCAGCCATCCTGTTGCGCACTGCTTCAGGAACGTCGCGCCAGCGGCGATGCAACCACCAATACTGTTCGGGAGCTAAGCGTATGGCCTGCTCGAGGCGGTCATTATACCATCGTGTCATGGCCTCGACCGATCGCAGGTACTCGGGGGAATCTTGACCGCTTTCTAACGCCGGATCGGCAATGCCCGTAAGTCCAACTTCCATTCTTAGCGGCCGGTCCAGTCGCCGCGCATAGGTGACTAGCATGGGGGCACGCGCCGAGAGCACAAACAGAGCCAGCGACTTGTGGCACGACGTGATGTGCCCAAAAAACTCGACCCAACAGCCTCGATTGCCCGCGAATTGATCGGCCAGGATGCTTAGCGTTCCTCGATTGTCTAGGAGCTGTTGGACCGATGTTGAGCTGCCTTCCATTGGCAATATGGTTTGGCCGGTCCCGGAGCGAAAATCCAGTACAAATTCGTTGACAAGTGGGTTATCCAGAGGGCGTGCAATAGTCGACGTGCGGATCCCCAGAAGTCCTGTGAGATATCCGGCAACTTCGAAATTTCCGAAATGCCCGGTGACCAAAATGGTGGGCCGCGAATCCATCAACAACCGCATCATCGCTTCTTTGTCAGGCATGTAGATATGCTCGCGCCAGTTGGAAGCGTGGATCTTCCGCGGGGCATGTGCGATCTCGCAGACCATCAGCAGTAGGTGATGCCACATCTTACGGCGCAGGAACGAGAGCTGTTGCTGGTCCAGCGATCCGTAGACCAACTGCAAGTTGCGATCGCAAACTTGGCGTCGAAGTGTTGTCCAGTCGCTTATCAGCACGGCCAACAGGCGGCTCAGTCGGTCACAGCTTTCAAGCGACAGGCACAAAATGCCGCAGACGGCGATGCGCAAGGCGATGTAGGCGAGCCAGTCGGTCAATAACCCGTGTCGACTATAGCGTTTGCCGTCGCCCATAGATTTCCAGTGGCGGTTGTCGAGTGAACGCTAGGCACTTTGACGTGATCGTGCCGAATCGACCGTGATTGCAGACGCAATACGATCTTGGCCCTGCAATTGTAAAGAAGATGCTGTCGGTAGGTAGCATTGAGTTTGTGGCGTAGCGTTACAAGGTCCGGTACCGATGGTCACTGGAGGGAAGTCAGTGAGCCATTTTTGGCGCGCGGCAAATTGGTTCCTGATCAAGCGGAGGTTCTTAACCGCCCAATAGTGTAACAGGTTATGGCTAAGTCGATCACGCAGTCGATGGCGAATGAAGCTCTGGCTACGGTCGACGCCAATTGGCGCAGGATCAACGGCTAGTCCCCGGCCGGTCCGAGCACACCAGTCCCTCAGGAACTGATCTACGGGCGCGTAAATCGATTGAGTACTATCCAGAAATGCTTGGGCACCGCGCCGATTCCACAGCACTGCAAAAGTTCCCAGCGGGAAGTAATGCGCTGCCATCAAGCGATATGAATTGCAAGACGCCACGCACGCACTGCTGTCGAGTTGGTTGGTGGAGTTGCCGGTGCCCAGCGGGATTCTAAATTCGGCCAGCTGTCGGGAGAATTTATGCGACGGATTCCCCAAGTTAAGGACGTCCCATTGGTTCTGGTAGTGTTCTTCCAGCCAAGATAGCAGCCGCCCAAGCAGCAACCGAAAATCGGCCGGAATCCGTACATCATCTTCCAGAACCAAAGCCAATTGAGCATTTGAACTGAGAAACTGCTGAGCACAGCGCCGATGGCTGAGGAAGCATCCCATCTCGCTTCCAGACAATGGACGTCCGTATCGCCGTAGAGCCAGCTGGTTGTGATATTCTGGAAAACTCGTCGCGAGAACACCTCGTCCATCCACCGCCTGAACCCTCTGGAACGGCAGGTCAGCCCTTTCAAGCTCTTCGGTCACCTGCGCAAGCCGCCGATGGCAGTCGGCCAAATTGACTATCCAGACTCCCAGTGCATCCAGGGATTGGCTAACGGACGAGTTTTGGTCAGACAAAAGCGATGGCGTCATATCGACAACAGGTCTATTTTCTGGATTAAGCAGTCCTGCTCCCCACGGGGCGCTTCTCGAAAATGTCCGGTGCGCCTATCCAGGCAACTGTACTATTGTCCGGCAACCTATCCAATCGGCTGGGTGTAAGCAAGATCAACCTGGAAACAAAGGGTAGAAGGGAAACCCACCTGCGCGACAGTCCGCCTATTCGGGTGGCTACGTTCGTAGGGGCGACGGATGCAAACTGCACGGATATATGTATATAAGGGTAACTTTGGTTAATAAACCAGCCCCGCGATGTTGTTGACCCCGTTCCCTCAACGTTCAGGGGCATCGAAACCTCCCGGAAGTCTGGTCTTACGCCCACCTAAAATTACATTTGGCAGTCCTTAATGAACTACGCTGATCGTCGAGGTTGAATCCAATAGCCGTAGCCAATTCGGTTCGTCCAGGCCAAAATGGGACAATCCGATCTACTGTCCGTCCCATAGTGATGACTCACATTGATTCTGACCGGTATCCCGACGGCTTTGGGGCGATTACCGCCCAAATTTCGACATAGCGGGATGTACGCTACCGTTTGCGTTGGATTCGCTGACTAAGAAAGTTGGGGGATTTGCGTAGCGATCTTGGGGAAATCTCTTGACACCAGTCCCCAACTACCTAAACTCTGAACCTTGCAGACTCTGACGATTCTGAGGTTCTGGGTATAGCTAGCGAATGTCGGGCGAATACGGGCCAAAAGCTTGACATGGGGCACTGGCACATTACACTGGGACTTCTAGTGGGTTGAATGATTCTGCGGGTACCGCAAACGCTAACCATTTTTACGACGTGTTTTTACAGGAGATCTCTAATGTTGCGTAGATTGTCGAGTCTATGTGCTTTCATGCTGGCGATTGGGCTAGCGGCTGGCACGGCTGACGCTGCTTTGTTGCTGTATGTTTCAGCACCACCTCAAAACCCTGTGCTCAATCCAGGTGATGAAATCACTCTGACCATTCGCATTCGTCCAACCAGTTTGAACCCAGATCCGGACGATCCGGATAACAATCCACCCTTGCAGTCGTTCAATGGGGGCGACTTCATGATTGGTGCTGGCGGTGGCGGTACTTTTGAATTGGCGACGGTTCCTGCCAACAATCCAATCGGCGGTTGGACTGCTGTGCCAGCTCAAGGTGGCGTCGAGCGTTTCTACACGGGCGGACCAGCCAACACAGTAAACTTCTTCAATACGAATCCTGCCACAGGTCGTAACATGGCGTTTATCGTCTTGAAGGCTGGCAATGTTGGTGGTCAGTTCACCACTACTTTCACTCAAGTGAACATGCTGGACGCGGCGTTCAATGTGATCCCAACTTCAATCGAAGGTTTCACATACACTGTTAATGCGATTCCTGAGCCATCCTCAGCGTTGCTGTGCGGTTTGGGCGTCGGTGGTCTGGCTCTACGACGTCGTCGCAGCTAGTTAGCCAATCGCTAAATTGCAGTAATTCAAACGTAAACTAGCCGCTGAATCGAATGATTCAGCGGCTAGCTTCGTTTTTCGGGTTAGCGTTTCCAAGTCTTGATCGGACTTCAGGAAGGCGAGCAGCCTACAGGTAGCTGCCTTCGCCAGAGGGCCTGCCGAATTGGGGTTCCGCCGTCTAGTGACGGTGGCTACGGGTGTATTCTACGGGGGATTCTTACGGGCTGTTTGCCCACGCGATCGACAGGATTGGGTAACAGATGCCAAATATCGCCGGTTCGCAGGACGCTGATACGAATTTGCTGGGCAGCGGGTACGTCGACTTACAGTTAAACGGTTACGTTGGCGTCGACTTTAATGATCCAAAGACGACGAGCCATCAATTGCAGCAGGCCGCCCAAGCGTTGCACAATGACGGTGTTTCGGCTGTACTGCCGACGATCATAACTGCCGACTTGGATTCCATGTGCCGCTGCATTGCCAATGTGGTCGGTGCTATGGCCACCGATCCGCTGTGTGGCGCACTGTTTCGCGGGGTGCATATCGAAGGTCCGTTTTTATCGCCCGAACCGGGATATATCGGTGCGCACCCGGCCGAACATGCCTTGGCCGCTTGTGCAAATTCGCTCGACAAGCTGTTCGATGCAGCTCAGGGAATGGCTCGCCTGTTAACGTTGGCACCAGAAGTCGATTGTGATGGAGTGCTCACTCGAGCCTGCGTACAGCGCGGCTGTCTGGTCGCCGCTGGGCACACTAACGCCAGTCTGCAGGACTTGCAGCGAGCGGTGGATGCTGGATTGAGCCTGTTTACGCATTTGGGAAACGGCTGCCCACGCATGCTGGATCGACATGACAATATTATCTATCGTGCTCTCCGATTTCGCGATCGCTTGACTTACACGCTGATCGCCGACAGCTTTCACATCCCTGAAGTATTGTTCCGCAATCTGCTGGACTGGATTGATTCTTCCAGACTTTGTGTGGTGTCGGATGCTATCAGCGCCACCGGTTTGGGGCCTGGCGAGTATCAATTGGGATTACACCGCGTACGCATTGGCCCCGATAAAGCTGCTTGGGATGCCGAGGGCCAGCACTTCGTTGGTGCCGCTAGCAGTATGCGCGATGCCGACCGATGGCTAGCCGCGGGACTGGGACTTGGTCGAGAACTACGTCTGCAATTGCTGTCGCAGAACCCAGCCAGGCTGTTGGGACTGTAAGACGAGCGGCGGTAACGCACTGGCCGTCGTGCTCGCGGTAAAAGAATTGAGCTAAGTTGCTCCCGATTTGGATACGGGGCAGCGCCGCCGAGAGTCAGATCGTGGCTTCAGTCTATTGGTATTGGGTGCTAAGCACCTGAACACAAATAGTGTGGCACAACTGCGGAATAAACATGGATTTACAGGATTGGCAGGATGATCGTCCAGCCGACTTGTGGGTTAGAGAAATCACTGGGAACATCAGCGGTTGTCCGTACGAAGTCATCAGTGAGTTGGGAACCGGCAAGCCGGAACTCGAATACAAACAATTCACACAACACAAATGAGTCTTTCAGGACATACAATCATCCTGTACATCCGGTCCTGCAATGTTCATGCATTTTGTTGGGAAACTTGGGTCTGAGTGCTTAGCTCGAACGCCTGTGGTGGGCCGTCGCTGGCCTGACCAATTGCACTGGAAACTCTATTGCAGATTATCAGTACTTGGCTTCGTGGGTTTTGGGCGAGGTTGTTGACTGGGTCTGCGACTGGCCAGTGGATACAGGGGGCAGTAGCTCTGTTGATTGAGAGGGCAGCGACTCTTTAGATGGTCGAGGGTGATAGACAGCCCCCAAGATTCGCTTCAGATTTTCCATCTGATAGGCGGCCAGAATGCCCACGAACCCGAATAGCAGTAGAGTGGTAGACAGCCGGTTGACCGCAAATGCGGTCTGCCACTGGGGCGTACCGTAGGTCAGATTGCTGGTCAGAACAGAAGTTAGCAACACCAGGGCGCCACAGACGAGTACAGCCCGCGTGCTAAGTTTTAGCAATTGCGGGTGGGCACGCCGATGGGTAGCCGCCTGCGGCGTGCCGGAGCTGCCTGCTGCCGCAGAGTCATCGTCATCTTCGCGATCCAGTGGATGGACTTCCATAAATCACCTGAGGTTACCACGAAAGATTCGAGTAATGGCCGTGGCATACTTTTCCCGGCCAGTTGGGCAGCTTACAGTAAGTGCCAGCGTTGTTGACTCACCAGATTGAATTTCATAGGCAGTAACCATTATGACAAGGTCCCGTTCGCGAAATCGCTTGACCGAACAATCCCCTGTTTCCGTAAGCCGTCGCCAGTTCCTGGCGGCAACATCGACGGCGGTGCTGGCTGTACACGTTGGAGGCGGCACGGCCAGAGCACATGCCGGGGCTGCCTCCGAAGTCATTATTGGCCAAGGGGAATTTCAGTACCGGGTCTATCATCAGTGGCCGCAATTGCCAAGTCAATATACCTGGCAGACGACGCACAACGTAGCTGTGGATTCGTCCGAAAATCTGTATGTAATCCACGAAGGCAAGCAAGAGCTGGCCGATCACCCGTCGATCTTCGTGTTCGATGCCAGCGGTAAATTCGTACGAGCGTTTGGCAGCCAGTTCCAAGGCGGTGGGCATGGACTGGAGGTTCGTCGCGAGGGCAACGAAGAGTTCCTGTACGTCACCGCCTATCAGCAGGTGAAGAGTTTTGCCAAGCTGACATTGAAGGGCGAAGTCGTTTGGGAACAGTATGCGCCCATGCAAAGCGGCAAATACGCCGAGGGCGAAGCCGAGCATCGCCAGCGGGTATGGGGCCGCAATCGCTTCATGCCTACGAATTTTGCATTTCTGCCCGACGGCGGCTTTCTGCTGGCCGATGGTTATGGCAGCTTCTTCATCCACCGCTACGATGCCAACGGCCAATGGCTAAGTAGCTTTGGCGGTGAGGGAAAAGGAGAGGGTACATTTAATACACCGCATGGCTTGTGGATCGACAGTCGAGGCAACCAGCCGGTTGTGGTGGTGACTGATCGGGCACACCACACCCTGCAGCGGTTCACCATCGAGGGCAAGTACCTGGATACCATTGAAGGTTTTGGGTTGCCAGCCAATATTGATGTACAGGGGCAGTGGATGTTGGTTCCAGAATTAATAGCGCGTGTCAGTATCTTGGATAAAAATAATCGTGTCGTCGCCCAATTGGGAGATGATTCGCAACGACTGTCAGCCGATAGCAAGCACGCGATCCGCAACGACGAAAGCCGCTGGCTCGATGGCAAATTTGTACATCCCCATGACGCCTGTTTTGCCGCCGACGGCAGCATCTTTGTCGCTGAATGGGTAGGACGGGGGCGCGTAAGTAAGCTGCAAAAGCTTTGATGGCTCCCAAAGGACCTTACGATTCCGGGGGGTGGCGGTATAATTCACATTATGTCTCAAAGTCAGTTTTAGCGAGTAATCCCGTTACATGAGCGATCATTGGAAATCATTAGCGGATCGACTTGGGTCGCCGCGCGTTGAACCTTCGGTTAGGTACGTTCCAGAGGACACCTCGTCTGCGGTGGCTTCGCCCGGTACGTCGGCGTCAGTACCGACGCCGACCAATGATGCCAAGTCAGCCGCGCCACTCCAGCCGGAGGGGGACGCTGCGGATTCTACGGTCGGTAAGGCCCAGCGGGCTATGGCAAGCAAGGAAGACAAGGTCATGGAAAAACCGCGCCGAAAGTCGTCGTGGGAAAAGCTGGCTGGTGTGTTCGGACTGGGCGGGGTTTCGTCGCAGCGTGCAGACGATGCGCCGGATGAGACCTCCACTGGCGATGAAGCGCCGGCGGCGGAATCGACAACGCCACGTCACGCTGTAACTGGTGAGCGTGCCGGTGAGGGACGAAGCGATCAGCGTCGTGGGCAGTCGGCTGGTCCAAGAGACAGAGCGCCGCAGTGGCGTTCTGGCCGCGACGATGATGCAGCCAAGCAAGAGTTCGGCCAGTCGACATTGGGTAATGAGCCCCATAGCTTGGGTGACGCACAGGCGGTGACGGAGGCTGGTGATGATGCAACAGAGGCCGATTCTCGCCGGCCTCGCTCACGGCGTGGCAGACGCGGACGCGGTGATGGGCGACGATTCGACAGAGATTTGCCGTCCGACGATGCCTCCCAGAGCGGTTCGCAGGAATCGTCCAAGCCAGTTGCCCGTGATCCTTGGTCAAGCCTCTTGAATGCAGAAGCCGATCGAGGCAGCGCCGATCGAGATGATGTTGAAGTTGTGTCCAGAGAACCAGTCGAAACAAGGTCGGGGCGTGGGCAGGGGCATCGCGATGCAGAGGAGGGCTCAGATCAGCCTCAACGACGTTCGTCGCGCCGGAGGCGTGGGCGTGGTCGCGATCGTGATCAAGGACCGGACCGAGGGGGCGACGAAAGTACTGTAAACAGTGAACGTCCTGCGCGTCGGTATCGCGATGAACCTGGAGCTGATGTGCGGGATGACCATCGTCGGCAGGCAGCGCCAGAGGACATGGACGATCTGGATGACGAAAATGAGGATCTGCGTGATGATCAGTTGCGCAGCGCAGGTGATGCTCCGGGCGAAGTATCCGAATCTCCCGAGGGGCGTGGGCGCAGGCGTCGTCGTCGGCCGCGTGGTGGGTCGCGATCCGGCAGAGGTTATACGCCAGAGCAACCGGTTGAAGCTGAAGAATCAGCCGGATCGGTGTCGGATGAAATTGATAATTCTGATGTTGCTGATGACCCAGACGCTGACGATTCCAGTGCGGAGAAGCATCGCAACATTCCGACCTGGGACGATGCGTTGATGCCTATGATTCAAGCCAATATGGATAATCATCGTCGTGGCGACAGTCGCGGCTCGCGTGCCCGACCCAAAGGTCGCCGTTAAAGGTAGCCAACGTAGTTACATTGCAATCTGCTAGTCTCTGGGACTGACAGCCAACGCTGGCGGTGTTAGAATCCAGACTGCTGAGAATGAGCGCGTGACAATGTTCTGCTCGCCAGTGGCTCTCGCGAGGGGGAGCCGTGAACCTGGTCAGGACTTAAGTGGAGCAGCCATAAGCGGGGTACTCTTGTGCGAGAGCCGCTGATGGGCAGAGCGTTGTCCCTAAGCCGTCTCATGGGCGGTGTCGTTTGACAAGTGGTGCCTGTGGACTGTGGTCAGGGCGCTAGTCAATTCGACAGGTAGTTGCTGAATCTGGAGCGTAGGTTGCCTTGGACGACTCAATCGATCCTTCGACAGTTCAGCCGACCTACACGGTGGTGGCACGCCGCTATCGCCCGAAGTCGTTTGACGAACTGATTGGCCAGGAACACGTATCGCAGGCGCTAGCCACGGCGATCGCCAGCGGCCGCGTCGGCCACGCATATCTATTTACCGGGGCTCGCGGAGTCGGGAAGACTTCCACGGCACGTATCTTTGCCAAGGCACTGAGTATACCAGCCGGCAGCCCGCCGGAACTGTCCGAAGAGATCTCGGCGGCCATCGACTCAGGTGACGACATGGATGTCATCGAAATTGATGGGGCTAGCAATCGTCGCATCGAAGAGATTCGCCAATTGCGTGCCAATGTCAGCGTCCGTCCCAGTCGAGCTAGATTCAAGATATACATTATCGACGAAGTACACATGCTGACCAAAGAGGCATTCAATGCGCTGCTGAAGACGTTGGAAGAACCGCCCGAGCACGTCAAGTTTATCTTCTGTACAACCGATCCTGAGAAAATTCCTATTACAATTCTGTCTCGCTGCCAACGCTTTGACTTTGCACCAGTCAAGTTCGAGGCGATTCAGCAGCGACTTCTGGAAATTGCAGAGGCAGAGGGCTACCAGATCGAGCCAGCGGCGGTGGCGCTGCTGGCTCGCCGCGCGTCCGGTTCGATGCGCGATAGCCAGTCGTTGCTTGAACAGGTGATGAGCTTTAGCAGTGGCACGATCACAGCAGATCAAGTGCACTCGCTGCTTGGTACAGCCGACGAAGGCAGTCTGCTTGAAATCGTCGATGCTCTGTATCGCCAAGACGCGCTTCAAGCCATCTGCCGCGTCGAGCAAGCGGTTGCTTCGGGAGCTGACGCAGGGCAGGTGGCCGAGCAATTGCTGAACTACCTGCGCGATTTGATGGCCGTAGGCGTTGGTGGCGGCCCTGAGCTGCTGAAATTTGCCAATCCGATTAGCCATTCGCAGTTAGTGCAGTTAGCCACAGCTTGGGGGTTGCAAACCGTTCTGACCGCCATTCAGATTTTGGATGAAGCTCTGGTCCGCATGCGCTCCAGCGTATCGGCGATGACGCTCTTAGAGGTATCGCTAGTGCAAATCTGTCAGCTTCAGCAATTGACATCGATACCAGCATTGCTTGAGGCTCTGCGGACGCAGGGTAGCCAGAATTCCCCGCAAAAAAAAAGTTCAGTGATAACCCGGGCTGAGTCCAAAACGCTGCCGGTACAAGCCAAATTGGAGTCCGATGCATCACCAGCAAAAGCAGAGCTCGATACGCCGGTACCAACAGAATTGGCAACTACGTCTCAGTCGCCATTGGCGTTGTGGCAACAGGCAACGCGAAACATCGCAGGCATACTAGCGGACTATTGTAGCGTCGTGGAGGCGGTGGACGCCATCAGCCAGACGGCATGGCGAGTGGTCTTTCCGGCCGGAGCAACGCAGCCGCGTGACTATTGCGAACATCCGAGCCGCAAAGCAGAATTGTGCCGCGTGGTGCACGAGTGTACGGGCCGGGCTATCTCGCTGAACTTTGAAGTGCAGGCTGGGCCGCCACCCGCTGCGCCGGTTGTGGCGCCGACCGCGTCGAGCCAGCGCAACAAGCGGCAGCGCGAGGCAGCGGAGCATCCATTGATCAAAGTGATCTGCGAAGTGTTGCAAGCTGACGTCGTCCGCGTTCACGGCGACTCGCCACCGCCGCCATCAGCCTCGCCACACCTGAACAGCCGACAATCGACGCAAGCCAAACCAGTCGCAACCGCCAGCGCCAGCCATCAGTCATAGGTTGGGACAAGCGGAGCTGATGAAAACCGTATGGAAGAACACGAGAGTACCCCCAGAGCGCCCAGGAGCATTCAAGTGCAATAGGTTTGCACCGCCCGGGCCTACCACTTTCATTTTGTGTACCGTCTGACGACGGTAGCTACTACAGCCAAAAGCCAACTATGTTTAATTTTAAAAATCTGAGCGGTCTGTCGCAACTGATGATGAATGCCGGTTCCATTACCGAGCGTGTTCAGCAGATGCGCCAGAACCTGTCCGAAGAAGTGGCTACCGGCTCAGCGGCCGAGGGAGCAATTCACATCGAAGTGACCGGAGCGGGGGAAGTCCGTAAGCTGCTGATTCATGCCTCGTTGATTGAACACGGCGCGACCGATCAATTAGAGCAATTGTTGCCACAAGCCATCAACGAAGCGCTGGCCAAGGTGCGGCAGATGCACATCAGCAAAGTGCGCGAGCTGACCGGCGGGATCGACCTGCCCGGCTTGGATGATTTACTGAAAAGTTAAACAGCACACATGGTCGCGGGTGGATGAGCGAGAATTCAGCTTCGGTTCAAAACTTGATTGTTCAGTTGGGACGCTTGCCGGGTGTTGGTCGCAAGTCCGCAGAACGTTTGGCATATCACTTGTTGCGAGTCAGTCGCAGTGAGGCGCTAGCCTTAGCGGATGCTATTCGCCAAGTGCGCGAGAATACGCGCTACTGTAGCGCTTGTTATAACCTGGCCGAGGGTCCATTGTGCGGCATTTGCAGCAATCCAAGCCGTGATTCGCAGCGACTGTGCATCGTCGAACAACCTCAGGATTTGATGGCGCTGGAGCAGACCGGTGCTTATCGGGGCCTGTATCATGTGCTACTGGGACGAGTGGCTCCACTGGAAGGAATCGGCCCAGACCAGCTGACCATTGACGCGTTGGTCGAGCGCGTGCGGCGCGGAAACTTTGCTGAAGTGGTCATGGCCACCAACCCAACTGTCGAAGGGGACGGGACCGCGCTGTATATTACCAATCAACTCGCCGAATTCCCTGTGTTGATGACGCGATTGGCGCGAGGGATCACTGTCGGCAGCGTGCTAGAGCACACCAATCGCGAAATTCTAACCGACGCCATTCAAGGGCGGCAGAAACTTTAGCCTTCTACCCAGTCTGCCAGCGCGGTAATCAACTCGGAATCACTGCACGAATGTCGATTTGCTGGTAGAATTCTACCAGTCCTCATCGTTGGCGACGATTTCGTTCGATTAGCTGAGCAATTGAAGAGCCTCGCACGTGGTGAACAGTTAAGGGTTGCTACAAGGTAGTGTTGTCATGCGCATGTCCTTTGGAATGGAAGCACGCCAACTGCAGACGCAGAAGCTGGCTCCGAAGATGATCCAGTCGATGGAGATTCTTCAGTTGCCCATGCTGGCGTTGCAGGAGCGGGTCGAGCAGGAGTTGACCGAAAACCCCATGTTGGAGGTTCAGGAGGAGGAGCTTCCGCCAGTCGAAGCCGAAGACGAGGAGCCCGATCCGAACCGACCGACAGAAGACGAACGTGAATTAGTCGTCCGGGACGATCAGTCTAATGCTGAAGACTTCGAGCGTCTGGCCAACATGGACAGCGATATGCCTCAGAACTTCGACGACTTTCGCACTAGCGCCAATCGTCAACAAGAGGCTCAAGATCGCCAGCATGATCTGATGGCAAATGCCACCGAACGACCTGAGTCGCTGAACGATTATTTGATGCACCAATTGTCCGAGCTGGATATTGATTCTGACATCGAACAGATTGCTGAACGCATCATCTCAACGCTCGATGCCCGCAATGGCGGATACTTTAAGACTAGCCTTCGTGAACTGCTGCCCAAGGAGTATTCGGCCCAAGATTTTGAACGAGCCGAACAAGCCTTGAAAGTCGTGCAGTCGCTGGAGCCTGCAGGCATTGCGGCTCGCGATCTGCGCGAGTGCTTGTTGAATCAATTGCATGCGGAGATGGATTTCTACGAAGAGCTGCAGATTCTGATTCGCGACCACTTGGAGGACTTGGCCGAAAACCGGCTGCCGTTGATCGAAAAGAAGACCGGACTGTCCATCCAACGCATTCAACAGGCCAAGGCCGAATTTCACCATTTGAATCCCAAGCCCGGCGCAGCCTTCTTGGAGACCTACGTCCAGGTGGTCAGTCCCGACGTGGTAGCCGAACAATCCCCGGAGGGGAATTATGTGGTCCGCCTGGAGGATGACCGCATCCCACAACTGCGAATCAGTGACTATTACCGCAGCCGACTGGAAGACCCCAAGGCGACTCAGGAAGAAAAGGACTTCATCCGCCGCAAGATAGAATCCGCCTCCTGGTTGATTGAAGCGATCAAGCAACGTCGCAGCACCGTCAGCCGAGTGGCACAAGCGATTCTGGATCATCAACGCAAGTTCCTGGATTTAGGCCCCGAGCATCTTGAGCCCTTGAAGATGCAGCAGATCGCTGACGTCGTCGGTGTGCACGTCACCACCATCAGCCGTGCGGTTGACGATAAATGGATTCAAACGCCGCGTGGTATCTTTCCGTTGAAGCGGTTTTTTGTCCACGGTACGCGCAGCGAGGATGGTGACGATGTAGCCTGGGAAACCGTACGTCTGAAGTTGATCGAACTGATTGAGAAGGAAAGCAAGGAAAACCCGCTCAGCGACGACGACTTAGCCATCGAACTGTCCAAATTGGGGATGACCATCGCGCGCCGCACGGTTACCAAGTATCGCAAGCGTTTGGGCATCCCCAGCAGTCGTCAGCGCAAGGACTGGTCGATCGTCAAGCCAGCTCAAGATTCAGAAGATGCCTAGTGTACTAACTGCGCCACTAGCTTTTTGTGTCTATCTGGCTGGTGGTAACTGTGGGCTCGCGGTAGCTACGTTCGCCAGAGCGTGGTCCTGATGCTATGGCGGCTGTTTCGGCGCTCTGGCACGCCTAGCGCACGAACACCCTACCGGTTAATCATCAATCCGTATCCACACCTCATCACCACGCAACTCAACGGCGAAGCACTCCAGCATCGGCTTTTGAGTCAGCAGATTAACTCCGCTGCGAATATCGTATTGCCATCCGTGCCATGGACAGGTAACGCAGTGGCCATCGACGGTTCCCTTGGCGATAGGACCTCCCTGGTGAGCGCAAATTCCGTCGACAGCCAAGGCGCTGTCACCTACGCGGAAGATGGCCACCACCCGTCCCTCGACCAGGAATTCCCTGCCCTGTCCCTCGTTGAGTTCCGACAGCATGCATAGCTTGGCAAAATCGCCCACAATTCAGTTCTCCTAGGGACTCGCAGTCGCGTCTATGAACAATCATCCGCACGGACTTGTTGAGACAGCCACTGAGCGTACTCCGACGAGGAATCGCACTCGGTCAGGACAAGTTCCGGTAATTCGTAGGGATGTCCCGATCGCGCCAGTTCCATCAGCGCTTCGCGCAGTGCTGGCGCTGTCTTGCAGGTCAAGCGATGTTCCGATTCACTGCATACTGTCCCATGCCAACGGTAGATGCTGCGGATTGGACCGTCGATTTGTACGCAAGCGGCCAGTCGTGATTCGACCAACAACTTGGCCAGTTGTTCAGCCTGCTCGGCCGTGCCGACAGTCGTGGTCAAACACATGATCTTCTGCATCGCCTCGCGCCTCTTCGCACAGTTCGCCAGCTAGGCCAGCGATAGATTTCATTTAACCGTGACATTACTCACGGACCACTCCGCTCGTCAAATTCTAGCGTGAAACTGAACCAACCGCAGGGCGAAATGGTCAGATTAGAACTTCTGGCAATCATTATCGATGAGCCAGAAATGTCAGGACTGAATCTTTCGCTGATCGTAGAATCAGCGGATTGCTCCAGCTTGCTTCGGCGGGTTGAGGTCAGGTACAACTGCTAAACTTACTCGACTGCAATTGGTGAATTTCGATGTGCGGACGATTGACACTCAAGACCGCGCCCGAATTGTGGGCGCAGATACTGTTGCCGTTTGGCTGTGAACCGGACCTACCTGGACCGTATCGGCCACGCTACAACATCGCGCCGAGTCAGTGGTTGTGGACCATCGCAACTGTTGGAGATCGACCAGCCATCATTCAAATGCGCTGGGGCTTATTGCCGAGCTGGGCGACGGAACTAGAAATTGGCAACCGGATGATCAATGCACGGCGCGAGACTCTGCTGGAGAAACGCTCGTTTCAAGAGCCGTTGAAGCATCGACGCTGTCTGATTCTGGCCGATGGTTATTATGAGTGGCGGATGATAGCGGCACGCTCCAAGCAGCCCTACTGGATTTCTGCCGCCAATGGCTCGCTGCTGCTATTGGCTGGTCTGTGGGAGCGGAATGTGCGAGCCACCGGGCGAGAGCTGATAAGTTGTACGATTATTACTACAGCTGCCAATTCAGCCATGTCTTCGGTACACGACCGAATGCCCGTACCGTTGGTTGGGCAAGCTGCCCAGCGTTGGCTGCAAACCGACTGTGAGGCTCAAGAGGCCTATGGGCTTCTGGGGCCGGTTGATGAGAGCTTTTTTCGAATGCAGCCGGTCTCCAGTTGGGTAAACAACGCGCGAAACGAAGGGCCGGACTGCTTGGCTGCGCCCGAAGGGGTTGATTCCTAGGCGCACGTATTTTCAGATATTGTTTGCAGAATACTCTGTTCGCAGTGATGCGGCGGCTAGACAGGCTGCCAAGTGTCGCTGTCGAGTTCGGAAAGTGGCTGCTGGGCATCCCCAAATTCGTTAGCGCGAATGCCGAAGCGGTGCAGCAGGCTCAGGTACAATCGACACATCTGCCGTTCGGGATGTTCCTTGTAGTCCAGAGTCTGGCCGGTGCGAACGGTGCCGCAGCCGCTACCCAGCATGACCATTGGCAACTGCGTTGCATCGTGGTGGCCATTCAACATGCTGGAACACATCAACAGCAATGAATGATCCAGCAGGTTGCCTTCGCCCTCGCTGATGGACTGCATACGGCCAGCGATGTAGGCCAGTTGCTCCAAGAAAAATTGATTGACCTTCAACCAGTCGTCCGAGTCGGTGTGTGACAGTAGATGGTGAATCATGTAATCGACACCCAGGTGCGGAAACCGCAGAGTGCCGTGATCATTGTTCAGCTTGAGGGTACACACCCGCGTGGTATCGGTTTGAAACGCCAGTACCAACAGGTCACTCATCAGCCGCATGTGCTCGACTATATCTTGCGGATAGCCGTCGGCTGGCCGGGGCATGTCGGGTTGGGTCAGCGTCGGTCGCCATCCCTGCAATTCGCCGCGCTGGCCGGCTTTTTCGATGCGTTGTTCGACTTCTCGTACTGAATTAAAGAACTCGTCCAAGGTCAATTGATCCGTGCGGCTGACCGAGCGCGACAGGTCATGCGCATCAGATAGAATTGCATCCAGTACACTTTGATCGCCGCGCTGGGCACCATCTTTGAACATGTGATCGAACGCCAAGGCTGGGTAGACTTCCAGCGGTGCCGGAGTGGTTGGACTACTCCAAGAAATATGCGAGCTGTACAGCATCGAATAATTCTTGTGTACCGCAGGGTTGGATTTTTCGCAGCCCAAGACAAGACTGGGCAATTTGGTTTGTTGACCAAGGTGCTGTGCGATCAACTGATCGACGCTTGTACCGCTACGTATGGTACCACCAGCCGACAGCGGAGCGCCGGACAGCAGGTTGCCTGTCTGTGAGGAGTGGATATTGCCCTTGAGCGCCTCGGCGTTGTACAGCCCGCGAATGAACACCAGTTTCTCGCGGAAATCCTGCAGAGGGCTAAGCACTTGGCCCAATTCCATGTCCGCACCCTGGCCTTTGGCCCACCACTGGTGCGAATGAAAGCCGCAACCGCTAAACAAAATAGCCATACGCAGTGGCGGTTGATCGGTTGCCTGTCCGCTGGCAGCCGTGCTATCAGCGGCCATTGCGGGCAACGATTCCAGCCAGGGAAGCGCCATAGTGACTCCCGCGCCGCGCAGCAGAGTTCTCCGAGTGATTCGAGGTCGAGTCATGTTTGCCTCCCCTGTTTTATTAAAGCCTGCGCCGAGCGACGGTAGCTACTGGTTATTTTCCACTGGTCCCTGGCCTAATGATCGGTTGTTCCAAAGTCGGCTCCACGAATGTTGCGGAACTGCGGACTGGTAACAATTCTAGTGACCGCCGAGCTAAAACGATAATCATCTTTGGGTAACTGAGCGACCATTTCGTCCACCAGCGGTTGGTCGGACAATTGAACTTCGCGACCCAGTGCGTACCCCAACAGTTTACGACAAAAATTCCTCAGGAAGTCATGGCGGCGCTGATTGAGCAGATAATCTCGCAATCCAGGCAGTCCCTGGATGGCTTGTCCGTCAGCCAGTCGAGTGGCCGTGTCCACAGAAATGGGCCGTTGGTGGCCGATGGCGTCAAACTGCTCTAGCGCGAACCCATATGGGTCGATCTTGACGTGGCAACGCGCACAAGCCTGGACGGAGCTGTGCTGTTCGATCAGTTGCCGCTCGGTTAGTCCTTCAGGGGCCTCTTCGGGCAACACCGGCACGCCTGGGGGTGGTTTGGGCAGCCGCTCGCCAAGTACCGTTTCGTAGACCCAATTTCCGCGCAGTATCGGACTGGACCGCGAAGCTCCCGATTGGCTGGCCAAGATGGCGGCCATACCCAGCACTCCGCCCCGCCCTGCCCCGCGGATGGTGTCGATTCGCCGCCATTGGTCGTTGCCGATCGGCTGTCGCGTCCCACCGCTGGCCGAAGCGGAGTGAGCTGGCCATTGCAAGCCGTAATGTTCAGCCAAGGCTGGATCGACATAGGTATGTTCGGCACCAAGAATGTCCAGAATCGAACGGTCGTTGCGAAATAAATCCTCGAAAAACAAAACGGTTTCATCGGCCATCGACTGCCGCAATTGAGCAAATTGCGGAAACAGTCGCTCATTCTTGTCATTGGAAGTGGCAAAATCGCGGACATGCAGCCACTGACAGGCGAAATGAATTGCCAAACGCTTAGTAGCAGGGGCTTGCAGCATTCGTTGCGTCTGCCGAGCCAGTTCTTCGTCCCGAACAATGCTTCCATCGGCAACCGCCGTCAGCAACGGCTGGTCGGCAATGGAAGACCACAGAAAGAAACTCAAGCGATTGGCCAGTTCGCGGGCAGTTACCGCCACCGGCGTAGCGCCCTCCGGGACATGTTCTAATTTGTATAAAAAATCGGGTGACGTGAGCACGCGTACCAATACCAACCGCAGCGCCTCTTCGTGGGATATTTCGCTGTCCCGTAGCGACATGTACAGCTGCGTCAGCTGCTGGTGTTCGGACTTGCTTAGGGGACGTCGCCAGAATTTTTCAGCCAGATCAATCACTGCTGACAGGTGGCTGGGCTCGGCGTTCAGCTGTTGCTGTCGAAACGACTCGGCTCGCTGCCCAACAGACGCTTGCATGCCCTGAAATGGACCTACTAAATCCTGACGATCTTGCGTCGCGAATTGTATCAACTGTTCCAGTGCAACTACCAGTTGCAGCGGCTCTTGGCTAACAAAATACAGCTCGTCCCACAGACCGTTCAGTTCTGCCACTTGCGACTGGTCCAGCATCAAGTGCTCCAGCAGTTGATCTTCGCGATAAAACAGAGTCAGCGTGACCACTTCGTCGACGGGGACGATCCGCGAATAACACAAGGCCGGCGGAAAAAGCTCGCGAAATCGGCGGCATGATTCTGACCAACTCCGCTCGGCTGTGCTGCCGGGATGAACCAACAGTGGTGCATCGGTTGACATCGTTGGCTGCTGCGGCGGGCTTGAATGTACCTGAAATTGGACACTGGCTTGTGGATGCGACCGCTGGTCCAGTTTAACCGTGGTAACCAGCTCTGCGACTTCACAAAATTCGGCGGGTATGGAGTACTCAAGTGCCTGAGGGGCCCGTAGCGGCAGGTCTGTCGCATCTGAAGGACCTATTTGCGCGCGGGCAACGGCGATCCAATTCAGTGGGCCGCGCCAATCGAGTAGGCTGTGCGTAATTTGCTGATCGCTGCCCGCTAATTGGTCAGCGCGACCAGTCGATAACTGTTGACCGACTTCTGTCGCCAGCGTCAGCGACTCCTGGCCGGAGGTAGCGGCAGCCACCCATCGTCCCAACAATGAGTCGGCGGGAACTTGGGTACCTACATGTTGGTTGATGGGCGTCGAGCCAAAATGCCACACGTCCGCGTTGCCTCGGTGGTCTGGCAGCGGATTGCCGTTGCTAATTATATCGACGATTTCTGATGATAAATCCCAACTTTCATCCGCGCTATCCGACAAGTGCATCTTCCACTGGATTTCGGTCGTATCGCAAATATGATCGCCGGCGTGCGGCCCGACAGATAGCACCAGTACATCGCCGACGGCGACTTTCAGCGGTTGTTCCAAGTGCAGTTCGTGCCTCTTGCCATTTTCCAGGTTGCCTGCGGACAACACGGAGAACTGGGATGCCGAGCGATGTTCCACGCGCCAGGCAATGCCGTTGCCACAGTTGCTGTCGGCGTCGGCGAGCAGTCCGCTGACAGTGATTGGTCCGGAGACTGGACTACGCCACGCGACGAAAGCCTCATGCGTTGGCGACGGATGTACGGTGACGCTGCGAGCCGGTATGGTGAGCGTAGCAATGGAGATTGACTGTGCAGTTGAGTTCGACAGAAGGCTGGGTGTCTGTTCGCTGCCCCAGCCGTTGAATCCTTCGTAGCCATGCAAGCGCGTCTGTTTCTGGGTGAAGTGACCCGTGATTTCGCGGTTTTGATCGCTGGCGACGCCCGTTAGGCGACTCCAGTTTTGCAAGAGTTCTAGGTTCAATCGCTCGGACTGTGCCACTTCACGGAGGCTGGCGCGCCGGTCTCGGGAGAACTGCAACGCGCTCAGATATTTGGCAGTTCGCGGCAGTTCACTAGCTAGCAATCGTTTTACTTGTTGTGTTACCTGTTGGACTTGTTGGAGTGGCAGTGAAGGTACCGGAGAGCGACCTTCGGCAGTCGCGAACTCAAGTCTGGGTTGCTCCAGAACGATCCAATCGCCGCTGTTGCCATCAGCTAGATCATGTGCGACTAGCCACACTGGAACCAGGCTGTTCTGCGAATCTGCAGCAGGCAGAAATTGACGTAGAGGCAAGCGCACGACCTGCTGACTGGCCAGCGGCGTTATCGGTTCCATCCATCGCGCCGGCCCGCCCTGCCGACCAACTTGACCAACCGGATTGTATTTCCACAACCATCGCTGAGCCGCCGCAAATCTTTCGACTAGGGCTGGCAACTGCTCAGGTTCGCAGGTCAACCACTGCCGGCGGAACTCAGCCAAAAGTCGATCGCTGGCCTGGTCGTCCTGAGTGGTTGGCTCATTTTCCAAAACTTGCCAGAGTGTGGTGAAATAGCGCAAGTTGAGCTTGTGCTGGCTTGCCACATCGACTGGCTGGATCTGACCACTGCGAAGTGCTTCACGAGCTTCAATCGCTGCACCCAGGTAGCGATCCAGCGGCAAGAGGCCATCTTGATTCGTCTCGAATTTAATCCCCTGAAGATCAACCGCCGTCCCGCCACCATCGGCCGTGAATTGGCGATAAAACTGCTGAATGCCAGCCAGCAGTTCGTCGGTCTGATCGCGTCGGGTGGTGTACCGCGAGAATCGGACTCCACGGGGTAGCAGCACCAAGTGATGCGCAATCTGTTTGGCTGCGTCCAGGTATTTTTGCACGAGCGCTGGCGACATGCCTTGTCCGCTAGCTACGTTTGTAAACCCTTCGCCAGCGGCACCATCCATGGGGAACTCGGCGGTCGGATCCAGGTCGGGGAGACCGGTGATGTCCTGAATCACATAGCTGTACTGTGCGTTGTCCAACCGTCGTAAACCGACCGGACCTGGATCGCCAGCCTGCGACAGCGCCTCGTGTGAAAGCATCCGCTCGATCCAGCGTCGCATCTGTTCGCGCTGTACGTCACTAGGCGCGGGCGATTCGGGCGGAGGCATGTCGCCGGTCTTGAGCACCTCCAATACCTTCTGCCAAGTTTTGACCTGTGTTCGTACGCTGGCCAGCGATGGAAATTGTGCGAGGTCGATCTCGGCTTCAGCGGAATCACCAGAATGGCACTCATAACACAGCTGCTTCAAGAGCGGCTGAACCTGATCGACCAGTTCGCGCTGGAGTAGAGCATCATCGGCCTGGGCCAAGCTGAAGACAGCGGTGCTCTGCCAGCACATAATCAGCACCAAGAAGCCCAGTAACTTTACTGGTGGCTGTAACATATTCATCGTGCGGCCGGTAAGATGCGCGGGTGGGATGGCGGCGGAAGGTATTCCATTTTATCACCTACGCGGCTCGACACCACCAAGTCGGCAGGCGAAACTGATGCAGTTTAGCTAAAGTAAGGTGAGCGACCAATAAAAATATACCGGTCGCCACCGTTACCAGACGGTGGAAACTCTGTTCCCCCATCATCTGGCCACGGACCACATCCAACACGTCGCCAAAGAGCCTGGAGTTCGCGTAGACATGAAAATCATTCGCTTTCGTTCGTCCTCAGGTGAGACCCAGTATGGTCAGTTGCACCCAGATGGCCGGGTGAGCCGTTTGGCTGGTGAATTACTAGGTGGGCTAACCGACACAGGTCAGACGCTGCAGGTCGAGAAACTGCTGGCGCCGCTTCAGCCGCCAGACATTATCTGCATTGGTCTGAATTATCGCCGCCATGCAGCAGAGGGCCACAAGCCGGTGCCGGATTTTCCAGTCGTGTTCATGAAGAATAGTGGCACCCTGCAACATCCCGGCGAACCGATTATCCTGCCGCGCAGATTGATGAGCGATGCCGTTGACTTTGAGTGCGAGTTGGCCGTCGTACTGGCCAAAGAGTGCTACAACGTATCGCGAGCCGATGCGCTGAGCTACGTGCTGGGCTATACCTGCGCAAACGATGTTAGCGCACGCGATTGGCAGATGAAGTATGGTGGGTCGCAGTGGTGTCGCGGCAAAACGTTCGCCACCTTCTGCCCATTGGGTCCATGCCTGGTGACCGCCGACGAGATTCCCAATCCCAATGCGCTGGGGCTACGTACCATCTTAAATGGCCAGGTCATGCAGGATTGGAACACCAACGACATGATCTTCGATGTGCCCACGCTGATTGAGTTTTTGAGCGGCAGTACTCGACTGGCGGCAGGCACGGTGATCCTGACTGGGACGCCGCACGGGGTCGGAGCAGCTCGCCAACCACCGGTGTACTTGCAGCCGGGAGATAGGGTGACGATCGAAATCGACGGCATTGGGTCATTGACCAATCCCGTCGTGGCTGAATCCCTTACAGGTAGCGATTGATCAGATTCTCCAGCATCTCCTGGCGGCCACTGGAATTGGGATCGGGCTGGCCCTTGTCTAACATGTAGCGTTCCAGCGTAGCTAGACTCTCCTGTCCCTTTTCGATGCGTTGTCCTAGCGGTCCGTCCCAACTACTGTAGCGCTGACGCACGAATTCACTTAGTTCGCCATCAGCGCGGATGGCCGCCGCGATCCGCAGGCCGCGCGCAAACGCATCCATGCCACCGACATGCGCGTAAAACAGGTCGAGCGGTTCAAAACTCTCACGACGCACCTTGGCATCAAAATTCACGCCGCCCGAGCCCAGGCCACCGTGCTTGAGAATCGCCAACATGCACTGCGTGGTGAGATAAAAATCTGTCGGAAACTGGTCAGTATCCCAGCCCAGCAGCAGATCGCCGGTGTTGGCATCGATCGAGCCCAGAGCGCCCTGATGCCCGGCGTAATCCAGTTCGTGCATCATCGTGTGACCTGCCAGGGTGGCGTGATTGGTCTCGATGTTCAGCTTGAAATGGTCTAGTAGGTCATAAGCCCGCAGAAAGTTCAAGCAGGCCGCAGCGTCTGAATCGTATTGGTGCTTGGTCGGCTCCTTGGGCTTGGGTTCGATCAGGAACGTACCGCTGAAGCCGATCTGCTTGGCGTAATCCACCGCCATGTGAAAGAATCGAGCCAAATGATCCAATTCGCGGCGCATGTCGGTGTTATACAGATTCTGGTAGCCTTCGCGGCCGCCCCAGAAAACGTAATTCTCACCCCCCAGCCGTTTGGTCACTTCCAGGCACTTCTTGACTTGAGCTGCTGCGTAGGCGAACACATCTACGTTACAACTGGTGGCTGCTCCGTGCATGAAGCGGGGGTGGCTGAAGAGGTTGGCGGTACCCCACAAAAGCTTTACGCCCGTAGCATGCTGATGTTCAGCCAGAGAATCGGCGATGCGGTCAAAGTTCTTGTGCGACTGAGCCAAATTGCCGCCTTCGGGCGCTACATCGCGATCGTGGAACGCATAGTAGGGCGCTTGCAATTTCGAGAAAATCTCGAAGGCAACTTCTACCCGGCGCAAGGCGTTATCCACACTTTCACTACCGTCGTCCCAGGGACGGACGGCGGTGCCGGGGCCAAATGGATCCGAGCCGACTCCGCGCATGGTGTGCCAATAGACCACGCTGAATCGCAGATGATCCTTCATCGACTTGCCTTCGATAATTTCGTCCGGGTTGTACCAGCGAAATGCCAATGGATTGCGACTTTGTGGGCCTTCGTACTCGATGCGCTTGATCTCAGGAAACTGTGCCATGTTCGTTGTGCCTGAACAGAATGAATCGTGGAAAGCTATTCTTAAAATCCTAATGTCATCACCAATCTGCGATGACTGACCGCCAGGTGCCAATGGGCATATGTCGCCAGTGGCGACGGCGTGAGCACAGTTGTAACCGCTCATTTAAGAATGCTCTAGCCGGGCTAATTGGCGGGGCGTTGAAAAACACGAGTCCACCCAGACTGCTGGGCTATGGTTTCGCAAAGTGCTTGGCATCGTATAATCAGTGGCTAGTCACGCGATGGTGAGCATGGTGGGCCTTCTAAGTTGGGCTGGTGCGGTTGAGAGAGTCGCCAGATGGTCCTGAAGGGAGTCAATTTCGGATGGTCGGACGGATTTTGGGCATAGATCCGGCGCTGCGCACCACCGGGTATGGCATCATCGATGTTGATGGCAATAAGATTCGGTTGGTCGACGCGGGCGTCATTCGCAGTACGGCACAACTCCCATTGGAGCAGCGACTGGCTGAGATTCATCAAGGAATCTGTGAACTGCTGAGCGAATACCAGCCGACCAGTTTGGCCATTGAAGAGTTGTATTCGCATTACGATCGGCCCACCACTGCCATCCTGATGGGACATGCCCGCGGCGTCATTTACTTGGCCAGCGCGCAAGCCAATTTGACAGTTCATGCCTACGCGGCCACGCAAATTAAGAAGACGCTGACGGGCAATGGGCATGCTCCCAAAGGACAAATGCAAATGGCCGTCAAACTGCAATTGGGGCTGCGCAGCGCTTTGGAACCGGCCGACGTGGCCGATGCCGTGGCCATCGCATTGACGCACTTTCACCTATCTAGTACCCAGACGCTGATCAAGTAAGCGAGATGTCTCCCGATGATTACCAAGATTCAAGGCAAATTGGTAGAATTGAACGAAGAGGTTGCCACGCTATCGATTCCGCCGATGGAATACGAAGTGTTAATTGCCGACTATGCGCGGCGGCATCTGCAAAGCCAAATCCACAAAGAGATCGTGCTGCATACGGTGCACTATCTGGATGGCAATGTGACTAGTGGCGGCAAGTTAACTCCGCGTCTGGTCGGGTTCTTGAGCACTCCGGAACGCGAGTTCTTTGATCTATTCTGTTCGGTCGATGGAGTGGGCGTGAAAAAGGCGTTGCGAGCCATGACGCAACCGGTTCAAGACATCGCCATCATGATTGAGCAGCAGGACGCTAAAGCCCTATCGACATTGCCCGGAGTTGGTCCGTCGACCGCCGAGCGAATTATTGCCAAACTGCGGCGCAGGATGCCGAAGTTTGCGCTGTTGGTCCGCCGCGAAATGCCGGCAGGGATGCAGCAGACGGATGGCGTGATTGAAGATACCTACCAAGCACTGTTGGCCCTGGGACATAACGAATCTGACTCGCGACAGTTGATCGAGCAGGCTCTGGCGGCTGGCGGTAAATTCAAGGACGTCGAATCCTTGATTCAAGCCATCTACAAACGCCAGTTCGGCGGCTAGGCAGCCGTTCGTTTCGGATTTCGTCTGGGACTGTTGGCCTGTTGTTTTCCAGCGTCGACCTGCTCGATATCCATGTTATTGGATGTGGTCGCCGAGGAGCCTGTGCCACGCGCAGCCTGATACAACTCAATCACTTTTTCGATGCGCAGGTTCAAATCATCCAGTTCGCTCAAAACCTGCTCTTGCCGCAGGTCCAAGCTTTTGAGCAATTCGAGTGCCTGAGCGCTGCCGTCTGCCATGGTTGAAGTCGGGATTCTTCAAGAGTGTAGTTGCGCGGGCTGAATGCCAGTGTGCCACCGTGGGAACCGTAAGAGCATCGTTCCTGCGGCGGGTGACAATCGACATTCATTGCAAAAAGGCGTGTTGCGCCTGTGAGGTAGGCTGTCCGCAAAGTGTCGGTCGTGCTGGAAGTGCGGGCTGTAGTGGCCACTGGACAGGAGTTGGCAGCTGGAAATGGATGAATTGCATGCAATTCGGTATCGATCAATGCGCATCAAGCTCGAAGATCGATGCTTTGAGCAACCGCTTTCCGAAAAAATTCAAATCTTTCGGCGATTCCTGCAATTCGCTACACTGAACCTCTCATTGCTAGTCCACAGCACGTCGCGCCTGCTATGGACTCGGGGCTGGACCATCCACTCATTTTGCAGTCGGCGGAAGATAGGACGTTATGTTCGCGCACATCTGGAATTGGAATTATCCATTGTTGGAGACGATGTCCCCGCGCTCTGACGAGCGCAGCCACAGGGGCTGCAGTTCCACGGGGCTACAGTCGGCGCGACTATCACGTGCCAGCGCGCGTCGCTACGAAATGCCTGGCTGTCGAGAACCTGACTATGGTGAGCGTAGCTGCCAGATTGGTTGGCTGATGATTGTGGCCGTAGTCGCCGTGTTGCAGGCCACGGACTGTTGTTGCGCCGAGCAGACTTCCAGCAAAAAGGCGTTGGCCTACTTTGCCAATGCAGCCGACTACCAGAACGGTGGTGCATTCGAATTGGCAGCTCAGGAGTGGGAGAAGCTGGTCGCAGAATTCCCCAACGAGCCGCAGTCAAGTACAGCTTGGCATCACCTGGGAATCTGCAACCTGCAACGCAGCCAACCGAACTATCAGCGCGCCATCGAAGCCTTTCGAGTTTCGCTGGAAGATAAGAAACTAGAGTTGCGTGGTGAATCGCTCATCAATTTAGCTTGGACATTGATGGCACAGGCCAAGCAACTTCCGGCTGATTCACCCCAGCGGACTCAAGAATTTCAAGAAGCTCGCGGACGATTCATCGAGTACTTGAAAGAGCATTCCGACGGTGGCTACGCTGACCAAGCGCTGCTGTACTTGGGCGACATCGAACATCTTTCAGGGAATCGTCGCAAGGCCATCGGTTACTTCAAACAGTTCCTGGAAGAAGACAGACTTGCCAAGTCTAGTTTGCGTCCCGACGCACTGTATGCCCTGGCGGTAGCCTACGAAGAGGAGGGGCAACTATTGGAAGCCGAGCGCCGCTGCCAAGAATTCTTGACGCAATACGGCAAGCACCTTCTGGCCAATGAAGTTCGGATTCGCATGGCTGATTTGATGGTCAAGTCCAACAAGTTGTCTGAGGCTGAATTAGTGCTGTCCCACATAACACTCCAGTCCGACAGTCAGATGGCAGACGTGGCCCTGATGCGCCGCGCTCGGCTGCGTGGCCAGGCCAAAGATGCTGTCGGAGCCTCGGAGCTGTACGCGACTTTGATCGATCAGTTCCCACAGTCTGCCCACCGCAATCAGGCGTTGCTATCGCTGGGGCAAATTGAGTTGCAAGCTGATAAACTAGAGCAAGCTGCCGTCCGATTTCGTCAGGTTTACGAGTCCGCTATAGCTTTGGCCGATACTGCTCAGGCTGCTGAGCAAGACAGTGGCAGGCGGCTGACAGAAGATAAGGTCGCTGCCGAGGCAGCACATTGGCTGGCCGTGACCCTTCTGCGGCAATCGCTGCCTGCCGAGGCAGTCGCATTCTTGGAGCAGGCTCAAAATCGCTTGCAAAACAGTCCAGAGCTTACTCGATTACAGTTGGACAACGCCGATGCGCTCTACGCAATTCAGGAGCGCCGGACAGAGGCTCGTAAGTTGTATGAAAGATTGGCAACTCAGTCGCCTGATTCCAGCTGGGCCCCGCAAGCGGCCTACGGTGCCGCCTTTGCGGCTCTGGAATTGGGGCAACCGCTGGCGGCTCAACAGTGGTCAGAGCGATTTCTGACGCGTTACCCCAACGATCCGCTACGATCGGACGTAGCTGCCGTAGCTGCCGAAGCGCTGTTGCAACAGGGACTGCACGCTGCTGCCGCTGAAGCCTATCAAAAACTGATCGATGTCGATCCTGAGCACTCGGACATCAACCACTGGAAATTGCGTCAGGCAATGGCGCACTATCTAGATGGAAAGTATCAACAGGCATCTCGGGATATGACCGAATTGGCAGAACAACTGAGCGATCTATCCAGTCGCGCGGAAGCTCAATTCATCGCCGGTGCCAGCCACTTGTTTCAGGAGCAATTGGACCAGGCAACCAAGCTACTGGAGGCCAGCCACCGTAGCGACGGCAATTGGTCTGGTGCGGCCGAAACGCTGTTGATGTTGGGTGAAGCCTATCAGCGTGGCGGAAACAATTTATCGGCTCGCGATACGTTTCAGCGACTATTGGCCGATTATCCACAATCACGACTCAAGGCACAGGTTCAGTACAAATTGGCGCAACTGGCTGCTGCCGAGGGAGATTTCACTAGTGCCATCCAGCAGTATCGGGATATCAATGTCAGCCCCGATGCCGCCAGCTTTCATAATTTTTCACTGTATGGAATCGTCTGGTGCTTGATGCAGCAGAATCTGCATCAACAGGCATATGACGAACTGCAGCCACTGCTGGCCAAGAATTTGCAGGATTCAATTGGCAGCGATGCCATCCTGGCCGAGGGGATTTGCCTACGCAAACTTGGACAGTCAGATCAAGCCGTCAAGGCCCTACAGCGGTTCTTAGATCGTAACCCACAGGGCATTTCACTCGCCAATGGCCTGTACGAATTCGGGTTGGCGCAAACGGCAATCAATCAATTGGCAGCAGCCAATCAAGCTTACCAACGGCTACTGACCGATGTACCGCATTATGCGGCTGCCGACAAAGTATTGTACGAGCTGGCTTGGAATCTGCATGACTTAGGTGACGTGCAACCGGCTGCTGAGAAATTTCGAGAATTAGTTAACCGCTTTCCGACCAGCGAACATGTAGCTGATGCCAATTATATGGTCGCTCAGCAGCTGTACGATTCCAATCAGTTCGAGGCCGCCCAAGCCATTTATCAGTCGGTGTTGACCCAATCTCAGGACGCGGACCTACGCGAAAAGGCCGCTTACAAATCGGGCTGGTGTGATTTTCAGTTGGCACGCTATGAGCAAGCCACCAGCGCCTTCGAACGCCAGACAACGGAATTTCCGCGCGGCAAGCTGGCTATCGACGGGCAATTTATGGTGGCCCAGTGCGCTTTTAAGCAGGACCGATTTGAACCCGCCTTGGCCGGTTTTCAACAAGTCCGGCAAGCCCTTGAGCAAACCAGCTCTGGCACCACGGACGCCAGTGCTGTGTCGCCTCAAGTTCGCACGTTGACCTACCTACACGGCGGACAATGCCTCAGCCAACTGAAGCGATGGGTTGAGTGCGAAGAGTGGTTAAATGTGGTTGTGCGCCAGCACTCGGATAGCCCCTATCTGCCAACGGCCTTGTTCGAGTTGGGATACTGCAAGCAGAGCCAAGGCAAACTGGACGAAGCGCGAATTCACTACAGCGAAGTGGCCAATAACTATCGTAATGAGGTCGCTGCCCGCGCTCGGTTCATGTTGGGGGAAATATTCTTCTCGCAGAAGGACTTCGTGAAGGCTATTCCCGAATTTCAGCGAGTCATGTATGGATTCGGTGGTGAAAAAGCACCCCAAGAGATTAAGAACTGGCAAGCCAAGAGCGCCTTTGAGGCCGCGCGTTGCAGCGAAGTGTTGCTCGACAGCCTTAGCGGCTCGGCTCGCACGAAGGTGGTGGACACCACTATTCAGTTTTACGAATTCTTGCTCGAAAAACACGCCAGCCATGAATTGGCTTCCAAAGCCCAATCGCGTTTGGGCGAGCTGCAAAAGTTGCGCTGATTTTGCGGCGATCGGTTAGGCAAACTGTGCCGATTGATTAGCGACAGTAATTCGTCGAGTGTGACCAGACGGGCTGACTTAGGATAGTATTCGGCTTCACAAATAGCTTGAAACCATGGCCCTGGCTTCTCGTGCCATAGGATTAGCCCCACGCCAATCTACCGATCCAATTCGAGGCTGAATTCAACCCGGCGATGCTGGTCTGAAAGGGCACATTGCGGATACAATGCTTGGGTAAGCGAGCGGCTGAATGTAGCTACGTTCGCCAGAGTGAGGGTGGCTTGTCCGCAAACAGAGTGTTCCACCGTCTGTCGACGGTAGCTGTGGTTGGTCGGCCCAACTTGTGATCGCGTTGTATGCCTTGAAGTGCTGTGTGGGTAGTCTGCTAATGATCGTTTTGCGCTGCAGGTTGATAGGAATGGTTGCAGCAATAGTCTGTCTGAGCGCAGACTTGCAACCGATGCTGCTCGCGGAGCAGGCACCGAGCGAACCGGATACTCCAGGAGCTATTATCTCACAGGCTCAGCTTGAATCGCTGGTATCCGGAGTTGATGTGCCTGGATCGACAACGCCGCAACGCGTGTCACTGACAGGTATGAATTTTTTGCGGCTGCTGATCGATGGCGGTGCGCTGATGATTCCCATTGGGTTGATGAGTTTGCTGGTGCTAGCCATCGCCCTGGAGCGCGGGCTGGCTCTACGCCGCAAACGATTGTTTCCGACTCGACTTCGCCGCGAGATTCGACGAGCCGTTGAAGATGAAGCGCCCCTCAGTCCGCCTGAAATCTATCGTTTCGCCGAAGTATTCCCGTCATCAGCCAATCGCGTGCTGGTTGATTTATTAAGCAAAACTGGTCGGCCCGTTCCAGAAATGGAAACTGTGCTGAGCGAAGGCATTCAGCGCGAGGCCGATCGGCTGTACGGCAATGTCCGCTGGCTGACTATGGCTGCGGCAGTCACACCGCTGCTGGGCTTGTTGGGCACGGTGTGGGGAATGATTATCGCCTTCTACAACACGACGCAATTGTCCAGTGGGTCGAATCGCGCAGAGTTCTTAGCCGAGGGTATCTACATCGCCTTGGTCACCACGTTAGCTGGTCTGGCAGTAGCCATTCCGGCTGCGATCCTGGCGCACTTCTTTGAAGGTCGCATCACCAAGAATCTCGGCATTGTCGAAGTCGAACTGCGGCGACTCATTCCGCGGCTGGAGGCACACGAAGGGCGAACGCGCTACGATATCAACGCTCGTGGCATTTCAGCACGGCCGATCGCGACAGGCGGTACCAATACAGCCACCGCAAATACGAGTGTGTCGGCTGCCGGTAGCGAATCGCCCAGTACCCCGCTGCGCGGTCCGAAGTTGAAGCTTTAGTCGAGGTGCGCAAGTGGCGATCAAACTCAAACATGGCCGCGCACTGGGGGCTCTCAGTTTGACCCCGATGATTGACGTGGTGTTTTTGCTGCTGATCTTCTTTCTGGTGGCCTCGCGCCTCAGTCAAGAAGCTCGCCAGTTGGATATCGCTCTACCTTCGGCGGCCAACGCCATGCCCATGACGGCCGAGCCACAAGAGTTAGTTGTGAACGTCGATCAAGTTGGCAAACTGTATCTGGAAAGCCGCGAGCTAGCGTTAGACCAGTTTGAGAGTTTTTTGCGACAGCAGGTCGCCGACAACCCGTACGGTCGATCGGTCATTATTCGGGCTGATCGCCGCGTTCCATTCCAAGCCCCCGTGGATGTTATGAACGTCTGTTTGAAGTTGGGTGTGCCCTACTCCGCTTCGATGGCCGACCAGTAAGGCGAGCGGCCAATTACAACATGACGGCCAATGCGAACATACCTGTAGCAAGATACATCCAATAGCCACCGTCGTCGGACGGTGGAGGCGCATTCTACCGACCGCGCCAGTGACGGTAGCTGCAAGTGATTGAGGCACAATGAGCGATTCACAGCTTGACGTTCTGAACGACGACGATTTGCCTGCAGAGGCCGCTGGTCGGCTGTCAGTCTGGTACCCCAACGTTGCACTCATCGCACTGGGGGCGACTGTGATCGCTCTGGCGTTTCAGGTTTTGGACTCCAGCGATGACCGAGTCGCCTATAATCCATGGACTTACGCTGTCTTGGTACCGGTTGCTCTGTTGTTGACTTCGACGCTACTCAGCACCGTGGTCAGTCGTCTGGTAGAACGTACCATGCAAGCGGCCTTTCTGGCCAGCCTGCTGGTACACCTTTTGGTGTTGAGCTACGCCAGCAACATTGCCATCTTCTCTAAAGCCTGGCCGGCCGCGCTGGATACCTTTGCCATGCAGCGCCAGCAACTCAAGCGACAATCGTTACAGGCTCGGCAGTACGTGCGCATTTCTTCGGTGCAGCAGTCCAGACAGCGCCCCGACTATTTGCGCCCGGTGCAAACCGAGCATACTGCCAGTCAGTCGGAACCGCAGCATTCGCAATCGTCAGCCGACCAGGTGCAGCGACAATCGCCTGTGCCGTCCGTTCCCTTACAACCCTCGGCCAGCGCCACCCGCATTCGTCGCGCCGCAATCGAAGATGTGATGCCGTCCGCTGCAGACGAGCCACTACTGCGCAGTGAATTGGAAAGGTCGCCGTTTGGTGAAATTGCCGCCCTCGAGTATGAAATTCAACCCGCTGAGGCTCCGCCAACACCCGCACCTATCGCGGCTGCCAATACTCTGGAACGTTATTCTTCAGGTCAATCCGGACCGGAGTTCAGCTCGCTCAGTCCACCAGAACCTCAGAGCACTCAACCGCCGAGCGCTAATCCACCAGGAATTTCAAATCGACTCCAGAAGCGGCAGTCTAGCTCAGCCGAACTATCCCTGCCGATCCCTGCCGAAGGGCACATTCCGCTAGCTAACACACGCAGCGTAGCCGGTGGACAACCCGGTCTGGCAGCCCCTAGTTCGTTGCCCGTGTACGGAACGGAATCGTTGACAGCCGAAGTGGCTGAGCTAACGCCGCTGCCTGATTCATCATTGCTGCAGCGCCCACGTGCTTCCACGCGCCAAGTCACTCAGGCACCGCTGGATAGCGGCGACACGCTGCGGAGCCCTGACTGGAACGGACTGCCAAGCTTGGCGTCCGGTCGATCGGGCCAGTCGCCATCGCGGCGAGCTCAGGCGCTGGCCGACGGTGATGCTGCTACCGAGGATATATCGCAATTGTCTGGTAGCGGCATGGCAATCGAGCGAACCGCACTCAGCGCTCCTGGTCCACTCGGCACCAAACACCCATCGGTTCTTGAACCAGAAAGTCTTAGCCATGCCGATGCGACGATTCAGGGTCTACAGGCCTCCCTGGCCGCCGTTGCACAGCGATCAACCGCTGTCGATGCTGTCAGTCGTCGCACTGAATTGGATCGCGAAGCGGCCCGCAGTTCTGCACAGTCGTTGGCCGAGTCCCATCGGGTCGGTGCTCCGGCGGACATACCCCGGCAGATTTTGCCCGCACTCGACTTGTCTACTGACGGAAGTGCCGTGGCGATCAGGCGATCCTCTGGACCCGGCTTTCGTAAAGCCGAATCGGTCCCGGCCTTGACGCCCTATGATTCGGCCGGTCCACTGCAGCGCAGCGATTTGGCAGGGCCGCAGATATCGACGACCGCTGTAGCCATGCCCAAGCCGGCGTTCCAGCAGCGGCTCGACCGGTTACAACAGCTCGATCCCCAGGACGAGACGTTGGCGGATCGACAGGTCGAGCTGGCCATTGAGCGCGGTTTGGCGTTCCTGGCAAACCATCAACGCACGGATGGTCGCTGGCGATTGCAAGATTTTGATACCGAAGTACTGATTCGCAGCGACACCGCCGCCACAGCTTTGGCCGTGCTGGCCTTTCAAGGCGCAGGCTATACGCATCTGCAATCGAAGTATGCGGTGCAGGTCGAAAAGGCATTGCGGTTTTTGGCCAGCCATCAGCAGCCCAGCGGCGATCTGTACCTGCCTCAAGATCCCGCCTCCGATCAAAACGCTTGGTTGTACTCGCACGCTATTGCGTCTCTGGCTGTCTGCGAAGCCTACGGCATGACGCAGGACGAGCAATTGCGCCCCGTAGCTCAGCGAGCTATTGACTTTATGGTGTCGTCGCAAGATCGACGTCGTGGCGGATGGCGTTATCGCCCGAATTTGGGTTCCGATACCAGTGTCAGCGGCTGGTTTATGATGGCATTACAAAGCGGCCGGCTGGCGGGGCTGAGTGTGCCGCAGGCCACACTCGAATCGCTAACGCAATTCACTGATACCGCCCAAGCCGGCAGCCAACAGCGGCATTTGTATCGCTACAATCCGTATGCTCTCGACAACGCCGAGCAAGGGCATGGGCTGCGCCCGACGGCGGTCATGACCAGTGTCGGATTGTTGATGCGCCTGTATCAAGGCTGGAATCGCGATCGCCGCGAGATGATCCAGGGCGTCGATTTTCTGTTGGAACATGCACCGCAGTTAGGCACAGCCGGCAAATCACTGCGCGACACCTACTATTGGTACTATGCCACTCAAGTCGTCTTCCACATGGGTGGCCAGCATTGGCAGAAGTGGCAGCAAACGCTCTATCCGTTGATGATCGACCATCAAGTCCAGGAAGGCCCCCATGCCGGCAGTTGGTCGCCTCACGACCCCGTCCCCGACCTGTGGGCGCGGTACGGTGGTCGCCTATATGTCACAGCGCTCAATCTGTTATCGTTAGAAGTCAGCTACCGCCACCTCCCCCTCTACGAAGCCACGGCCCGCTGAGTCGTGGTTGGACGTGTGCATCTGGCCAGCGAACTGGGGCATTGAAATGAACGGCGAACTGCCGATGGTAGTCCGGCGGTCCTAGGTGGATTTGCCCGACTGAATATCCAGGGCCTTGATCCACGGACCAATATAATGTCCGTTGTCGTGATACGTTCGACCACTATACATGTGTTGGTCGATGACGCATGGCTCGTTGACATAGATTCCGCCGCAAATCTCGAGATCAAATTTGCATTTGGCGACCGTAGCCATGCGAAGTCCTTGGACGATTCCCGCTCGGGCCGGAATCTCGACTCCGTGGCAGACGCTGGCGCACGGTTTCTTGTTCTCCCAAAACCATCGCGTGATGCGCAGCAAATCCTCGTCTTCTCGAATGTACTCGGGAGCGCGACCTCCGCTAAAAAAGATGCCGACGTATTCTTCTGGATGGATATCCTTGAATGCGATGTTTGCCTGAATACAGTAACCTTCCCACTCCTTGGTAATGGTCCAGCCTGGCTTCACTTCGTGAAGAACCATTTGATAGATTCGCTTCTCGGGGGCCGCGACCACCGGCTCATATCCGCCCTCAATCAAACGATAGTAAGGGTAAAGTGTATCGACGGTTTCGGTGGCATCGCCAACGATGATGAGAACTTTGGGTTTGAACATTTTTTGAAGCTTGAATTTGGATAGCAGCCGGGGAAGACTTGTAGCAGAATTCGTCAGAGGTCCATGCTTAAATCGCGAATTGTAGTGAATCCACTACCGAAACATCAAGTTTTGACCAAACGCTAGCTCCTCGTCAGCAGGGCGTCCAGGTATGTGCGAGCCAGGTTAACTTCACCGGTCACAGCCGAAGGTGTATCAAGAATCGGTATTCCGCGAGGAAACGGGTGCATGAAAATCTCAGTCCATCCTTGGAAATTATTCTCCGCGAGGACTTTCAGCATCGGCGCAAAGTCTAGCGGGCCACGACCGGGCATTTGCAGTAGCTCCTGTTCTTTGGGCATTGCGGTCATGCAACCGTTGCCATGCTGCCACGCGTAGAAGACCTCGACGCGTGGCAGCACATCGCGGAGCAATTGCGCCAACAGCGCTTCATCCTGAGGCAAATGATAGGGCGCAAACGCAATCCCCAGATGCTTCGAGGAACTCATCTCAGCCAAGTAGCGCAGCGAGTCCGGGGAGTCGATCAGATTCCTGGCATGGTTCTCGATCGCAATCGTGACGCCGGTCTCTTCGGCAATGGCCAAATGCGGTTGCATTTGTTGGATGAACTCGCCGACGGCCTTCTTAAGTTCGGCCCCTTTTAGATTGATGGGTCCTTCGCCGCCGGTCACGATAGTCCTACAGCCCAGTCTGTGTGCCACACGCATCTCGTTCTGTAGACCAAACGGGCCAAGGGGATATTGCGTGATACAGCCGAGTGTTAATTGATGTTGACTCAACAGTTCGGCAAACTTGGCTTCTCCCATTTCAGCGAGTTGTTCGCGTTGATTGCCGTGCTTCATCGGCCATAGATCGATCGCTGCCCCGCCGGCTTTCGAAACCTCAGGCAAAATGTCTTTCAGAGCCGCGTAACCATAAAGGCTTGATGCCAGAAGGTACTTGAGCTTGAAATTCGACTTCGAGGCTGCCAGCATTGGGCTTGCTAAGCCACTACTTGCTCCCCCCGCTGCAAGCAAAGTTGACGTTTGAAGGAATCGGCGACGATCCTGAAGAGATGTGTTGTTTGACATCGAATTTCAATTTGTGTTTGATCGTCTACAAACGCCGAAAATGAATCTATCAGGATTTGGGTTGGCGATTACTTTTGCGTTGGCAAGTCAGTTTGGGCGGATGAACGGTTACATCGTCTCGAATCCATGGCGTTGCTCGCGCTTGAGCATAGCATCGGCTTCCTGGTCGTTGACGAAGAACTCGGTTTCGGGATTCCATTGGAGTTTTCGCCCAAGTCGCATCGAAATGTTGGCCAGATGGCATGTCGATACGCTCCGGTGCTGACTGTCGATGTCAGAAATGGGCTTTCGCTGTGACTGGATACAATCGAAAAAATTCCCCATGTGATTGATGATCGCATCGAGTTTGCCATATCGCGCGGGGCGATCAAGGTTATCAAAATCGTAGAGCCTCCAGTCTTGGCGTTTAAACGGTTGCTGGGCGAGATTTTCCACCGGTGCACCGACGATCTTGCCGCGATTGACGAAGATTCGTCCGGCATCTCCAGTGAACAGAATCCCATTGTCGCCCGTGTCCTTGACGGTCATTACGACACCACTGGCGTAGCGATAGCGGACTTCAAAATCGATCGGAACGTTGTAGCCGTTGTCGATTTTCGGAAGGGTGGCTGTCCCGTCGATTTCAAGTGGATAAGAATCGATAGCCCACTGGGCGATGTCAAGGTGATGAGCGCCCCAATCGGTCATCTGGCCGCCCGAGTACTCGTACCACCAGCGAAAGGTGTAATGCGTCCGCTCTTCAATATACGGCACGTCGGGCGTCTGGCCTTGCCACAGATTCCAATTCAGATGCGCGGGCGGAGTGCGCGGCACGAACGAATCGCTCGTAGCGTTCTTTCCCAACACGACGTCGACCCTCTGCAACCTGCCCAGTCGACCGCCTCGGACCATTTCAACGGCCAGTCGAAAACGATCATCACTACGTTGCCACGAGCCCACTTGCACGATGCGGCCCGTCTCTTTGACGACCTGTGTGAGTTGCTTGCCTTCGTCGATCGTCAGTGTGAGCGGCTTCTCGCAATAAACGTCCTTGCCTGCGCGGCAGGCGTCGATCAGCATCTTGGTGTGCCAATGATCTGGACTGCCAATCGTGACGACGTCGACATCGTTCCGATGGATTAGATCGTGATAGTCCTCACAGGCATACGGCGTGCTGCCGAAGGCAGCTTTGGCTTGATCGCGGACGTTGCGATCGACGTCACACACTGCAGTGATGTCACCATAAAGCTGCGCCTTATGAGCGATGACGCTGCCTTGATATCGTAGCCCGATCGCTCCCACGCCCAGCCGATTCATGGCTGATCGCGAAGGTGCTGATTGAGCGCACGAGGTATGCACGCCGAAACTCAGCCCCCAACCGGCAAAAGCTGAAGCCGCCAACGCATCGCGGCGATTCAACCGCACGAAGGATTTCGGTGGTGGAGCTGTCATAAGTTAGTTTCTCTCGGATTCCGGTGGACGACCGCAGCGGTCTTCACCGAGTTGCCAGTGAGTTTCATAATACCGATGTGGAGCCAATCACGCTTCAAATTTCGCATCGGCTTGGGGCAGTTCCATACCAATTTTAGCGGTTTCGATGGTCCCACACTATTAAGCAGTGTCGCCAGGCACCAGAGAACTATGGCTCCCCTATCGCAGTGTCTGTCCAGTTGATTTTCGGCCAGTCGGGATAGAAGGTTCGCGGGAGCGACTTGTCATTGCCAACGCCGGCTGGAACTGGCGGGAATTGCTCGATCGCCTGCGCCAACATTTTACGAGCCGCTTGAGCTGCCGGTGAACCTGCATCGACTGGTAACGGATGTTGTTCCTCGAGGTCATGTTGCACATCGTACAGCCGGCCGTCGCGGTATAGCTTGTATCGCTGGTTCCTCACGAACTGGGCCGGCTGGCGATCACCCCAATACGGTTGGTAGTGGCACAATACCCAGGGACGTGGCGATCCTGGAAGCCCCTGCAATTGAGGCAAAAAGCTGCGGCCGTCAACATCCACGGCTTCAACACCCGCTGCTTCGGCCCCGGCCAGCTCGGCCAGCGTCGGATAGAAATCGGTGAAGTCAATTAAATCATCCACGACAGAGCCTGCGGGAGTGTGTCCTTTCCAAAAGGCAATCAGCGGTACATGGGTTCCAGAGTCAGTTGTGCCGCCCTTGCCTCCACGAATCGTTTGCCCATTCCACGTCGAACGAATCGAGCGATTGGTACCGTTGTCGGCCGTAAACAGAATCAGTGTTCGCTCTAACAATCCTGCTTGCTCAACATGCTGTACGATTTGGCCCACCAGACGATCCATATACTTGACCATGGCCACAAAGTTTTGTTTGTCACGGCGGGGCTGTGGATCGTTTGCTTGGTGTTCGCGCGACCGCTGGCCGATCGTTTCCGGTGTTGGCACGAAAGGATCGTGGACCAGCAGCATCGGGTAGTAAACAAAAAACGGTTGTGCCTTATGGCGATCGATGAAGTCGCACAGGAATTGACACATCAGGTCTGGACCATACAGTTCCCGGTTATCGGTCGGAGTCAGCAGTTTTCCATTGCGCTCGAGTACGGGGCTCCAATAGCGTTCGCCACCACCTTGCTGAAGTCCCTTACCTTTGGTCAACTGCCATAACAAGTATTCATCAAAACCAAAATGATTGGGACGGCGCACATCGTCCCAACCAGGAAAGCGGTCACCGATGCCATTGAGTTGCCATTTGCCGGCGATGGCTGTGCGATAGCCAGACTGGCGCATCAACGTACCAAACGTGTGTTGTGACGGATCCAGATAACCGAAATGAGTGTAGTTGCGAAAGTTGTACTTGCCGGTCATCAGTTGAACTCGCGACGGCGTACACAGCGGCGTTGAATAGCAGTGCTCAAAGCGGATGCCGCGCTGGCAAAGTGCATCTAGGTTTGGGGTTTCATAGTCTTGCCCACCGTAACAACCAAAAGCCTCCCAGCTAACATCGTCGGCCATAATCAGGACAACGTTGGGCGGTCGATCCGTCCTTTCCCCAGACATGGCGTAAGTCGCATTCCAGATGCCAGTCAGTGACTGGAACAGGCCGACGCAGGTCACGGCGACAAGAATTGAGCGGATGCCCTGCATGTTCGTCTCCGGATTGAGGGTTCATATACTTTGGCGTGTGGCCAATAGGAGTCTACTAGTAGCCATCGTCGCCGGACGGTGGAAAATTCAGTTCTCCACCCATCTGGTGACGGTGGCTACTATTGTTTCCGGACAACTCCCGCCAGGCTCAAGCCCATCGGCAGCGGGCATCTGCCCAGCAAATGCCGTTCGACAGCAAAGCAGGCACGCATCGTTTCGTTAATTGGAGTCGGAGGAATCTTCAGGTCGCCCGCATCATCAACAGGTCGTAGCTTGCGGTATAGTCGTTCGGCCACTGCCAGCGGAAACAGCAGTCCATTGAGATAGCTCACTAAAAGTGTCTCGAATCCCGGTTGAGAGACCAACCGCTTGAATTGGCCAAACGAGTATCGACGTCGGTGGTGATGCAGTTCGTCGCGCCGCGTCCACAGCCAGGCGTGCGCCGGCACGGTCGCAATCAAGATGCCTCCGGGCTTGAGAATGCGCTTGGCCTCGTGGACGGTGCCGGAGTCGTCGTCCAGGTGCTCCAATACATCCAGTAGCAAGACAGCGTCAAATGCGGCATCTTCTAATGGCGTTGGACCGGGTAGTTCACCTACCAAAATGTTCAGACCGCGCCGTCGAGCCAGCCGGGCAGCTTGCTCAGAACCGTCCAAGCCAACTACAGCATACTTGTCCTGTAGCTTGGCAACCATCATTCCGCAGCCGCATCCCAAATCGGCTACGGCAGCATGGCGAATACTCGGATCAAGGTAGCGGCTGAGGAGGCACGCGACGATCTGATGTTTGGCGCGAAACCACCAGTGCTGGCCCTCCACTCGGAACATTTCGTTATACAGCGCCTCATCCACCGCTTCCTCCCGCCTGTTCGTCGATCAGGTAGAGTGGACGCCCTTGCACTTGGCGATAAATGCGCGCGATATACTCGCCGACCACGCCCATCAGCAGCATCTGCGTACCGCCGACGAAGAATAGACCGCTGGCCAGCAGCGCATAGCCCTCGATGTCGATTCCCCAGAATAGCTTCTGCACCACGATGATGCAGGTCATGATGATGGACGCCGCCGTCACGGCAAATCCTAGTAAGCTTGCTAGACGTAACGGCAGAATGGAGAAGCCGACGATTGCGTCGAGCGACAATAAGAATAGTTTCCAGGGGCGATATTTCGTTTCGCCTGAGTGACGCGCCGCCCGATCATACTCCAGCGGCTGACTACGGTAGCCGGTCCAAGCCACCAGTCCTCGCACAAAACGATCGGTTTCTCGACAACCCTTGAGCGCATCCAACACGCGGCGATCAACCAGCCGAAAGTCGCCGGTGTCGAGTGGAATTTCCACGTCGCTCAGTGCCCGCAGTATTCGGTAAAATGCCCAACTGGTGAGTTTCTTGAAACCGCCTTCACCATCGCGCGTTCGACGCACGGCGTAGACGATTTTCGCGCCTCCCTGCCAGGCGCCCACCATATCGGCGATCAATTCGGGAGGGTCTTGCAAGTCCGCATCGATCAGCACGGCAGCGTCGCCGGTGGCTCGATCGAGCCCGGCGGTGCTGGCCGCCTCGTGTCCAAAATTTCGCGCCAGCCGCAGGCCGACGACGCCTCGATCCGCGCGCGATAGTTCTTGAATCAATGCCCACGAGCCATCGGTCGAACCGTCATCGACAAAGATTAGTTCGTAATCTACCTTCCCACGGCGCAGTGTCTCTGCCAATCTGCGATACAGTTCTCGCAGACTGCCCTGTTCATTAAGCAATGGGACAACGACGCTGACTTTGGCTACTGTGATGGTTCGTCCTTTCGTATCAGCGGGAACTGATAAAGATAAATGGTTCCTCCCAAAATCTCCAGTGGTTCGGCTTGATTGCGAATCATATCCATCTGCTCGCGTACTTGGCGCGGATCTAAGAACGTGCCTTCCAGCCAGTGCATGTAATTGCCTTGCAGCCATGTGGCGCTCAGCGCCAGTACTGCCGGTTGATTCGTGTCAGGCTCGACCGGTTTGGCACCATATAGATAGCCCGGCGGCAGATTGATGTAATCAATGCCATAAGCGGCTGGATCGGCCGAACCAAAGTATGCAAAATACAGAGGAACATCAGGGTTGTCACGCTGCCAGGCAGCCAGCAATCTAAGGTCTTGTCCCCAATCGAGATTCGAGTCACTCAGGCGGCTCAAGCCACGGTCTTTTCCACTGGCTGCCAGATTAAAGAAGGCGATGTAATGCGGATGGCTACTGAGCGATTCCACGGCCAATAAAGCCAGCAGGCCTATGACCACACGCTGCGCGGGGACATGCAGCCATGCTTGAGCTGCCATGCTGCCCAGCCCGATCCACACGAGTGGAAAGGCCGGTAGCAGATGCCGCAGTCCGATATTCAAGTCATACGACAGCGCTGTTGCGATCACCATCCAAAATGGTATAGCCCAATAACCCAGCGACAACCACTGTCGGCGGCCAGTTCGTGCCATTTGCCATCCGCACCAGGCGCACGCCAACGCGACAGCCACAATCATTGCCAAGGGAGTCTTGTACAACCAAGCCCAAACGAAATAGCGCCACGAACCTTCATGAGACTGGTGGCCGTCTAAATAAGAACTACCGATAATCGACATGGCCTGCGCGTAACCTACACCCTGGATAAATGCTTGAGGCAATAGGCGATAGTCGTTGGCGACCTGACACAAGCGTTGTAGCACCGTCTGGGTGGGTGCCGTGTCACCGGTTGACCGTTTGTGTTGAGTACTACTCGAATGTTGGTTGTCGCGATGTTGAGCACGCAATTGCAAATTGAATTGATACAATTGCGTTGGATGATTGCGGTCGAAACTCAATCGCGGATTCGGCGTAGGTAGATACCGAAAGCCATAAGCGGCCCAGATGCACAGCCAGCTCACCGTGCCAGCCAATAGTACGATGGTCGATAAAGCCGCCAATCGGTGCGAGAGGCTGGTCACGTTGCCGAAGAGTACAACTTGCCATGCGCGGCGATCTGTTAGTCGCAGCAACAGCCATGGCGCTAAGAACGCCGGCAGCGCGAGCGCCGTAAATTTGATTACGGCAGCTAGACCGCAAGCCAGCGAAAACCCAAGAACATTTCCGAGGCTCGCATGCCGGGCGACTCGCCAACCACAAAAAAAACAGGTCGCTAAGGCGGCTGTGCAGGCCACATCGTTGGTTACCAGCCCGCTGTGCGCGAGCAATGTTGGATCGATGGCAGCTGCGCACGCAGCAATTGTACCAGCCATGTTTCCAGCCAATTGCCGCGCCCAAAGTCCGACAATCAGCACGACCCACGCACCTGTTACCAACATGCCCAGCCGAGTGCGATCGACGAGTTGTACCCCGTCGTGATTGGGCGAGCGAAACAGCGCGCCCACAGCCCAGCGTTCCTGTTTGTTCAAGTCTGAGAA
This sequence comes from Pirellulaceae bacterium, assembly GCA_019636385.1. Classification (NCBI taxonomy): domain Bacteria; kingdom Pseudomonadati; phylum Planctomycetota; class Planctomycetia; order Pirellulales; family Pirellulaceae; species Pirellulaceae bacterium. The sequence continues at coordinate 58,454 of JAHBXT010000006.1, forward strand.
CATGACTTGAGAATCGGCACTCGCCAGGTCAACCTGCAACGGCAGGCCACTGGAAAACAGAGCTGCCCAATGTTTCCAAAGCGGTGGATGTTCTGGATTCAGTCGATAATCACTGTGCCGCCACTGCAGCAGTCCACCCAGCACATGCAAGGGCTCATCGAATGTGGCGCTTTTTGTCGAAGCCGCGTGGCCAGCAATCGCAACATGTAACAGCATTGCCAGCAGAATCCACCATCCCCCCCTGCCCTGCCCGCTCACAGAATCGACAGGCTTATCAGGCGGAGCATCAGACCGATTCGAAACCTGTCCGGTGCGGCCAGAATCCAGCAATCGCGGTTTGGTATGAATCGCAGTGGATTGGCGATTGCGGTGGAGTTTCTTAGCCATGTTACATCTTCGCTAATAGTACTTCGCAACCTTACGGCGAGCGACGGATACGTAGATGCGTGCGCCACAGCCTGGACGACTTACCGGCGAGCTGGCGCTGCCCCAGCGGGCGACGGGAGCTACTTGTAGATCCATTTTCACTACTCGCTTATGGCAAAATAAACGCCATATTGCCGTGGATGATCAGCGTGGCCAGTAGCACACCACCCATGGCAACCACTTGGCGGTCGCGCGGCCAACTGTTTACTTCGGCAGCCACGATGACCAGCGGAGCTACGGCCAGGAACAGCCAACACCGCGCGGTCTCGGCTGGGATCAGAGCTAGCACGGCAATGACCGCCAGGAGCGCACCAGCCGCCCAGCCGAACTGGCGCACTCGCCGCTCAAGTTGCGAGTTTACCAGCCCCATCACAAATACGATCGCCAAGATCCAGCCACTACCCAAAGCGAAATCATAAACATCCCAGCCCGCAGTCCATGGTGCGCGACGCGCGGCAAGCATCGGCTGCTCCATGAGTTTGCTCTGAGCAAACAGATTGGCTTGAAAAACCCGCCACGAGCTGTAACCCAAAAACGTATTGACGATCCAATCGACCACAATAATCACGATGATGGGGGGAGCGCCCAGTCTTACAGCCGAGACATATCTATCCATCCATGGTCGATCACTCAGCACGATCGCCGGCAACAACGCCATGAACAAACCCAACGTCAGTTGTTGGAATCCGACGAACAGTATCAGCCCTAAGGGAATGGCCAGTAGAAGACTGTAGAAATGGCTGTTCCTGACAAGGGCTTGATGCCATATGCCGACCGTGATTGCTCCAAGTCCCACCCACAGCGGGTCAAACTTCGTGGGAAACAGCAGGTATCCCGGAGTCAGTGCCAACAGGCTAGCAGCCATCAGCCCACATTCGGGGCGTTCTGTCATGCGCTCAATACACCAATACACGGCAGGAATGCTCAACAGTGACAAGCCGATTAGCGTTAACGAGCAGATTAGCATTGACGTGGGGCCAAATCCCAACAACAACACCAAGGCAACGTAGAAGCCGAGCGGGCCCGCCGGCTTGGTCATTGTATGCAAGTGAAATCCGTGAGGCGGTGGAGTACGCACCAGTTCATCGTAATGCTGAAGCCACAGCAGTCGCGGAGCATCGTCGGTTCTGATCGTGTGTACTATCCGAGCTGCGTCATAGTAATAGCTGGTTGCATCTGGGGAGAGCGTGACATCGCGCAGATAGCTCCATCCAATTGGAGTTGCCTGTGACCAAACGCAGCCCAACTTGAGCGACAGCGCAGCCAGCATCCATCCCAATAACATCGCTGTGTTGCTGAGCCGTGAATTGCGAAACAGCCAGATCATGGCGACTGCCGGCAGCGCACAGAGCAACATGACTAACCATTGAGATGTGGACAGCTCGCGCCACGGCCATGTCCAGTAATAAGGTCCATTCACGCCTGGGGTGTGCCGGATGGTCAGTGAGAACATCAGCGCAGCTATTGCCAACAGCAACCAGCCCTTGATCCCCAGCACGGCCGTGAACCATTCAAGCAATTGCTGCCGGTCGCCGTTGGATCGACTGACGCTGGGCTTCTTCGGTCGAGTCGAATTATTGGCTTGCTTGCGCCGAGCCATTTACTGCCCATCCTGCCACGACAGCGGCAATCGATATAAATAGATAGTGCCCCCTAAGACCTCCGTTGGTTTAGCTTGGCGACGCAGCATATCCATCTCGCGTTGTAGCGGACTAGCAGGCACATAGGCGGCCTGCAACCAAGTTGCGCTGTAAGCTAGTACACCGCTGCCGGAATAATCGGGTTGCGTAGTGGGTGATCCGTATAAATAGCCCGGAGCCGTGTTGATATAACGGATGCCATAGGCCGCAGGATCGGCAGAACCGAAATAGGACAAATACAGTGGGACATCGGGATGTGCCCGCTGCCACTCCGCCAATAGCTTCAAGTCCTGCCCCCAGTCTAGATTCGAATCGCTGAGTCGTTCCAGTCCTTGATTTTTTCCGCGAGCCACCCAATTAAAAAAAGCAATGTAATGCGGATGGTAGGCCAGTGTCTCTATAGCCGCTAGGCCAACCAGGAACCACACCCCGTGCCGCCAGCGTGATTTTGAATTGATTGCTGCCGCACCTGCGAGCCCTAATCCGATCCACATCAACGGCAGTGCGGGCAACAAGTGTCTAAGTCCAATGTTCAGGTCATAGCTAACAGCTAACAAAATCACAACGCAGTATGGCAGACACAGCATGCTCAACCAACTAGCGCTTCGCCAACGCCTCAGCAGCGACCATAAGCCCCAGCCACATGTCAACAGCACAGCTACGATCACGGCCAGCGGAGTCTTGTACGACCAAGCCCGTGGAAAGAAGCTCCATGATCCACCCATGACGCGCTGGCCATCGACAAACGATTGACTGGCGGTGCTCATTGCTTGAGCGTAGGCGATCCCGTGAATAAATGGCTGCGGCAGAATTCGATATTCATGTGCCCACAGACACAAATCTTGTATCGCATTTAATTCGACAGTGTACGACTCGGGCTTGGCTGCTTCAGGATTTGTGCTGCGTTGATGCTCGCGTAGCATCACATTATGTGCATATAATCGGCCAGGAAACGAAGTGTCGAAAGTGAGTTGTGAATCGGGTGTAGGCCGGTAACGAAAACCGTAGGCTGCCCAAATAAGTGCCCAGGCTGTTAGGGCAGTCAACAATACAATTGCCGACACGGCCACCAAGCGACTGCGCAGGCCAGTCAAGTCTCCAAATGCAGATTGCCAGACGGTACTGTCCAGGCAACGCATGGCGACTACCGGAGCCAACATCAGCGGCAAGGCTAATGCGGTAAACTTGGTCACGGCTGCCAAGCCGCACGACACCGCAAAACCGAAGACGTTTGCCAGAGTCGCCCGTTGGGTAACGCGCCAAGCGAAATAAAAACAGGCGAGCAGTGCCGCTGTGCAGGCCACGTCATTGGTAACCAATCCGCTGTGTCCGATTAGGTTTGGGTCAAGGGCAGCCATCGTGGCCGCTAGTCCTCCGGCCAATCCACCAGCCAACTGTCGCGCCCACAGTCCGACCAAGCAAACGACCACGCCACCAAACAGCAACATGCCCAACCTGGCGCGATCCACGAGCTGCGTGCCGTCGTGTTGGGGATCGCGAAACAGAGATTCGATCACCCATCTCTCTTGTTGGTTTAAATTTGCCAACATGGCCTGTGAGGCGGTTGATTGCAGGTCTGGACTGCAAGCTAGTCCAGTCGTCGCCATTCCCGCTACCAACTTCCACAGTGGCGGATGCTCGGGATTCAGTCGATAGTCGTCGAAGCGCCACTGCAAGATACCGGCCAAAGTGTGGACAGGTTCGTCAAAGGTGGCACTCTTGGTACTTGCCGCATGGCCCGATACCAGCATGTGCAGGAGCGCTACAGCGACGATCCACACGCCAGTTCCAACCAACTTCCCGCGCGATTCGGCAGGTCGCGAAGGAGTTTCTCGATAGCGCGCCGCCTCGGATTGCGGGTTGTTGCGAGTCTGCGCAGCCGACGAACTGGAGTTGTGCGAACCGTGTGGCTGCTTGCTCTTCTTGGGCGACTTGGGTGGCATGAATCCGTGCTAGCAATGTATCTCGACTGGGATCACTGTCCGGTCCCCGCGTCACGTACTTGTGCGTCACGAACATATATGGGGTTCGTCAGAATCCACGGCTTCAGTTCCCCAGCGACCTGCAGCCAAGCTTCCAAACGATACACGCCAGAACTCTGCGCAACGAATTCAAATTCACGGCCGCGATGTTCGTGAACTACTTGACCATGCCGCAGCAGCTTGAACAAGACCGGCAGCGGGGCGGCTGCAGCCAACTGAAGTTGGGCGCCCTCCCCTGCAACCAATGTCGTTTCTCCGCCGACATCAATGCGCTGATCACCGCACTGAGCCGCGAACCAAAAGCCGGTCGGATTGGCCAACCATTCGAAGCTGACGTAGGCTCGGCTAGACTTTAGCGCATCCCATACCTCTTCGCGCGTCAGGTCACGCATCAGCAAATGTGTACTGACATGCTGGAAGCTGCGCGGGTAGGGATCTAAATCCAATTCCAGTATGACATCGCCGGGTTTGCGGCCCGCAACTAGCGGTTTCACGAGCGCAACTTTCTCGGGGTCCAGCGTAGCCACTCGTTTGCCCAACGCGTCTTCAATGGCCACTTGCTGGTCCTCGGTCACATACGCGCGGATGACTTGGTTGTGGTGAGCGTCATTGGCGGCCACACCGGTGTGACGAGCGGTCTGACACAGTTCATCCCATCGCCGCAGGTAATCCGCAGGGTAATCAAGGATGGCGCCAAACATCTCTTGCGGATAGTCGCGGATGGCTGGCATCAGCCCCATTAACATCAGCGGATTCTTCAGGGCGCTCAAGAATCGCTTTTCCTCCATGACGTCGGCGTGCGTGTTGTAAATTTCATTGCCGGTGATCCCGCTGATGGCCCAATCCATCCGTTCTTCCAAGTGCGACAAGAAGATCAGCCCGTCATCGCTACGAACCAAGTTGGCCAGCCCTTGCGGTCCTTCGTAAGTATTGGCTTGGATGCTTCGATTGGGATACACAAGAAAGCCTCCCTTTTCGGCTCCAGCCACCATCAACACGCCATCGCGCAGGCCCTGGTATCCATCTTTGAAGAAATCATACTCGTCGGAGGGATGGTCGTTGAACATCAACACCTGAGTGTTGCATTCTTGAGCCGCTTGCAGAATCTCCTCAATAGGCGAGCGGCTGTCGTGCGAAAAATGGGTGTGTACGTGAAGCTGCGCCCGATAGTCGCGAAACTCGCCGGGCGGCGCAGACACTGCTTGCCATTCGTCGCGCAGGGCCTCCAGTGCAGCTCGCGTGGCTTTCAACTGACCGATCTGCATTCGGCTGGTGGCATCTCCCAAAGCTGGCGATGTAAATACGAACACCGCAACCATCATCATAAGCCATTGACGTTCAGTCATTATTGCTCCAAATGTCAAGATACCCGTTGACGCAGTTTGCAATTAATGTATTCGGTCGGCCGCTACGGGGCCAAGCCTTTTGTACTCAAGCGATCGTGGACACAGTTCCCTTGGGTCATGTGTTGTCCAATAGGGTGCATTAGCCCCGCATGTCCCACTCAACAAGTCGCATCAACGGTTATCATCGTTCATGTGCATTATGTTTCGCCCTGTGCAGGTCCATCACCTGAGGTCCTGGATGATTGTAATCAATGTTGTGATACAATGTTGGAACTATAGGCCCAAGCGCGCGTTGCCAGCCCGAGTACCTGGCCTTGAGAACGATGAGCCGCCAAAAACAGCCTGTTCAAGAAAGCTGCACTGATGTTGAATTTTCGTTGGACTTTGGGATTAGGAATTGGACTTAGCGGACTGCTGTGGAATGCAGTCTGCAATCGGACGTTTGCTCAGTCTGTGCAAAATGCTGCGACGGAACAAGGCAGGTTGGTTGCAACCGAGGCTGCTGACGATACCTGGCTGAAGCATCTGACCTTCTGCGCTTCCTTTGATCATGGGATTGACGCAGATTACTCGCTGGGCGATAAGCGCATTCATACCGCTGAAGATTTGAATCGCAAGCGATCAACCCCGGGGAACTTGATCGCTGAAGTGAACGTAATCCCCAATTCGGGCCGGCATGGCGGTGCGCTCAGCTTCACCAAGAAGACTCGACAATCTTTGTTCTACTGGGCGACCGCCATCGGCTATCGATCTCAGGACTGGTCGGGCAGCCTGTCGGTGTGGATGAAGTTGGACCCAAACAAAGACTTACGACCGGGCTACTGTGATCCTGTATTGCTGACGGACAAACAATGGGATCAGTCGGCATTGTTTGTGGATTTTGACAAAGACTTGCCACGTGACTTTCGATTGGGCGTATTTCCCGACTATCAGGTTTGGAATCCGTCAGCCATGCCGTGGGAGAAAATTCCCGTGGCTGAGCGCCCGATGGTAGTCGTCAAACAACCTCCATTCTCGGCGGAACAGTGGACGCATGTATGCTTTACCTGGCAAAATGCAAATTTGGCAGATGATGGTCCGGGAGTCGCCAAACTCTATCTTAATGGTCAGTTGCATGGCTCACACCAGCGAGTGTTGCGTTACACATGGCAGCCAGATCAGGCCGCAATTATGTTAGGTATCCATTACATCGGTTTGATGGACGAGTTGGCAACGTTTGATCAGGCCCTGACAGACGGACAAGTCGCGGCACTTTACAACTTGCCAAGCGGCTTGACTGCTCATTTGCCAACGGGGCAGACACAGTAAACGGGTTTTGGTAATGCCCGCGCCTTCCCTCCACGATCCACCGTCTGGCGACGGTAGCTACGACAATCGGAAACTACGCACGATCAGTCGCTGTGAAAAATCGATAGTCACGCTCGCCAGAACATGGTCGCTCTTGCCAGCGTATCGGACCATTCGCGAATCGGACACTCAACTTATGAAGCCATTATTCACCCCGCTCTGGATGCTCCTGCTCGTCATGCAATTAGCGCTAGAGTTGCGGGCCGACGATGCTGCAAATGGTACCTGGCGAGTCGGGTTGGCCAAAGTCGACATTACGCCAACTGAGCCGGTGCGTTTGAGCGGTTATTCGGGGCGTGTGGAATCGCATACGGCAGTGGCTGATCCGCTGCACGTGCGCGCTATCTGCCTGACGCCACAGCCGGTAGATTCAGCTGCGGCCACACCGCCAACGCTGGTGCTGGTATCGGTAGACAGTATCGCTTTGCCAGCACAGATAACCGACGAGATCGCTGGTTGGTTGCAAGAAAAACATTCGATTGGCCGCGCTCAGTTGGTGTTGTGTAGTACGCATTCGCATACCGCGCCACATTTGCCTGGCAATCTCCAGAATCTATTTCAAGTCAGTTCTACTGAACAGCAGATTCAGGCTGCAGAGCGTTACGCTGTCGTGCTGAAGCAGGCACTTCGCCGGGCCATTGAGCACGCGCTTGGCCACGCGGTAGCCGGTGCCCAGGTTGAGATTGGGCAATCCACAGTCGATTTTGCTGTTCATCGGCGCGTGATTCGCGATGGCCGCTGGACTGGATTCGGTATCCAAGAGGGTGGTCCAGTCGATCATCGTGTACACATCCTGCGCGTCACTGGCCACGATGGTGCATTGCTGGGAGCCGTCTATCAATATGCGTGTCACTGTACTACGCTAGGTCAGGATTTCAATCAAATTAGTGGTGATTGGGCAGGCTTGTCTGCCAGTCGTTTGGAAGACCTTAACCCGGGTGCGGTCTTTTTGCCGATTATCGGCTGTGGTGGAGATGCCAATCCCAATCCCCGCGGCAGCTACGAAGGCGCCATGCAAAACGGACTGCAGATGGTGGATGCTGTCCGTCGGGGTTTGCGAGAACAAAATTGGTCCGCACTTCAGCCGCCCACACAGATTCAGTACGGATTAGTAGGGCTCGAGCCAGAGCAGCCGACGGCTCAAGCAATTCAGCACGCGGCCGACAGCGACGATCCCAATCAGCGGCGTTGGGCCATTCACATGCAAGCCACACGACTGAAGATGGGACGCTTGCCAGAGTCCTGCCCCATGCCAGTTCATGCATGGATATTCGGTGAGCAGTTGAGCTGGATTTTCCTTGGTGGCGAAGTGGTCGTGGAATATCAGTTTGCGCTCGAAAAAGAGTTTTCAACCGAGCATACATGGGTGGCGGCCTATACCGACGAAGTCGTGGGCTACGTTGCCAGCGAAAGCCAACGATCCGAAGGTGGCTATGAAGTCGATTATTCGATGATCTTCTATCTGCAGCCCGGCCGCTGGCAGTCTGGCACCCAGTCTGACCTGGTGAGCCGAGTACGTCAGATTAGCCAACAACAACGCGGGCAGGACCAACCGCTGGATCCTCAAACGGCACTACAGTCGATACATGTACCTGACGACTATCGCGTTGAACTTGTTGCCGCCGAGCCGCTCGTGCAAGATCCCGTCAATATCGCGTTCGGTTGGGATGGTCGCGTGTGGGTGGCGCAGATGAGTGACTATCCGTTAGGTATTGAAGCCGGCGGAAGCATTCGCATTCTAGAAGATTCCGATGATGATGGACAACTTGATCGATCTACGCCGTTCTTGCAGGGCTTAAGCTATCCAACCAGCGTCCAGCCGTGGCGCGGCGGCGCGATTGTGATCGCTGCACCGGACATCTTTTTTGCTGAGGACACCGATGGCGATGGTGTGGCGGATGTGCGCCGGACGTTACTGAGCGGTGTGGCAGAGGTCAATCCGCAACATCGAGCCAGCGGCTTTGAAATTGGCCTGGATGGCCGACTGCATTTTGCCGTGGGCGAAGGGACACGCAAGTTGTATAGCCATCTCAATGACAAGACATATGATGTTCGCGGCCATGATGTCGTGTGGAATCCAGACACCGGCGAAGTTGAAGTCTTCGTGCCAGGTAACACGCAGTTTGTGCCAGCTCGCGATGCCTTTGGCGATTGGTTTGGCAATCATAACGCGGAACCCATGTATCAGTTCGTCTTTCAGTCGGCCGATTTGGGAGGGCGCTTGGTTGAATCGGGCAGCGTGCAACACCTGCTGGAACCGGCAGTCGCGCCGCCGGTCTATCCTCGAAGTCGTACTACCGATCGGTTCAACGACCTGTTCACGCGCGATCGTTATACCAGTGCTTGCAGTTCGATCATCGTGCGCGTTCCCGGATTGTCGTCCAGTGCAGTCACCGCCCATAGCTCGCAGCCGGTGGCGTTGGTGTGTGAGCCGGTACACAATCTGGTGGCCAGGTTGGCGCTGCAATGTCAGGGCAGCGCATTTACTGCAACGCGACATCCAGAGGATGCTGCGTTCGATTTTTTTGCTTCCAGCGATCCTTGGTCACGACCGGTGCGCGTTGTCAACGCGCCTGACGACAGTCTGTGGATTGTCGACATGTATCGGCAGGTGATTGAACATCCGCAATGGATTCCGACAGCATGGCAGGCGCGTCTCAACGTGCGTGGCGGCGATTCCATGGGACGCATCTATCGAGTCTATCATCGCGACCACAAACCAAAATTGCCCGGCAACTTGGCCAGAGCCCGCGTGCTGGACTTACTGCAAAGTCCAAATGGTGCCATACGCGATCTTGCCATGCAAGCAGTGGTGACCGACCAGATTCCGCAGTCAGAGTTGACGAACCTGCCCGGTGAGATTCGGCAACTGTTCAATCGGCCACCAGCCGCAGCGATCTACGCCAGTCTATTAGGCGTGATGTCTGCCAAAGGCTGGTTGATGCAAGCAGATTTGGCGTCGGCATTAGCATCAGCCAATGATCCGCAACTGGTACGGCTGATTCTAAAATTGGCTGGCCAGTGGGATGTGTTGGAGGATCAGCTGCAAGCTGAACTTCAATCGGTGGTGGGAGGGAATTGGGGATCTGCTGTGGACCTGCAGTGGGTGTTATCCAGTCAGAAGTGGACAGGTTTTCCGACACAAGCTGGTTTGAGTCAAATTCTAGGTCGTGGGCAACCCGACCGCTGGTTGAACGCTGCCCTATCGTTTACGAGCGCTCCGCAGTCGGCCGAGCCGGTGTTGAGAATGTCATTAGCAACGGCTGATAAGGACTCATCGGATACTGGTGATTTACAACAGCCATTGGCGACCATTCGCCGCTTGGTCGGACTACTTACGCAAGATCAGCGACAGAGCTTGGTCGACGAGTACTTTCTCGCGGATCGAGACGTCTCTTGGTTGGCAAGTCGTGTGCTATTGCTGGTATCCCTGTATCCACAGCCAAGTGATGCTAAGATTCAGCGACTTGAGGAATTGTCGCAACAAGCCATTGGTGCTTTGAGCGAAGGTGGTCGTGATATTGCAGAACGTCAGCGGTTGGGACTGCTCCTGGGCAATGAAGTGTTGGCCGCCACCGACGAGTTGGCGATTGCTCGACAATTACTAAACGAAGGCCCAGCAGCGACCGACATCATCGTGCGACGTGCTCGTTATCTGCGATCCGATGAACTTGCCGAGTTGTTGCTGGAACTTTGGAGCCAATTGGGTCACAACAATCAGTCCTCAGTCGCCAGCGCACTGCTGCTTCGCCCAGCCTGGCGAGAGGCACTGGTTACTGCTTTGGAATCAGGTAATGTTCAGCGCAATCAGCTGCCGCCGGCTGCAGTGCAGGCGCTGGTTAGCCACTACGATCGCAATTTGCGCTCGCGAGCAGCTGCGGTTTTTGGTCGCCCCTCACCTAGGCAGAGTATTGTCAACGACTATCTCAATCGAATGCCCAATCCATCCATCGCCGGCCAAGTTGACCTTGGCCAGCAGTTGTACCGCGAACATTGTGGTGTGTGCCACAGTGTCCAGGAAGGTAGGCCGCCAGTTGGGCCAGCTATTGACAATTTGTCGCACTGGAACAATGAGCAATGGCTGACAGCCATACTCGATCCCAGCTTGGCCGTTGAAGAAAAGTACAAGCAGACGTTGATTTTGACCGAGGATCAAGAAGCCATTAGTGGTATTGTAGTTGATGAAACCGATACGCAGTTACGTATCTTGACCAGCGACGGCCTCTCGCGAACGATATTAGTTGAAGATGTTCAGCAGCGGCAGCAGTCCAACGTGTCCTTGATGCCCGAGGGGTTCGAAGCTCGGCTAACGCCTGATCAACTGGCCCACATTGTTCAGTACCTGCGCGCAAACTAGATGAGCCGCTGAAGTATGAGCGTCCATAGTCGCAATCGCGACAAACCATCCGTCTTACCGACGTACCACTGGGGAGTCCAATAATGTCTGAACACGAACCGCCACCTGAAGTCAGCCAGTTTATGCATCGCCAGGTCAAGAGCGTCACTCCCGACATGCAGTTGGATGAGGTTGTGCAGTTCTTGCTGTCTAATCAATTGTCCAACGCTCCAGTCGTTCAGGCTGGTGATGGGGGCAACTATCTGATCGGATTTGTGTCCGAACGTGATTGTTTGGCCGCCTTGACTCAGGAAGAATTCTATGGCAGTCCGGCTCCTACGCAGACAGTGCGTACGATCATGCGCTCGTCGCCTGTTAGCGTACCGCCAGATACCGACCTATTCGCTGTGGCATCGTTGTTGATACATCATGGCTATCGGCATGTTCCGGTAACAGATGAAGGAAAACTGCTAGGCATGGTCAGCCGCCGCGATGTCCTGCATGCTGTTGCAGATTATGGCAAGCGCTACGGCCAGGCACTGCTTCGTGAACGATTTCGCCCCGATCCCCGGCAGATCATCAACCTGCGATTCTTAGTGAAAGGCAAGTAATCATGACGAACCAAATAAGGAATTCGGTCGACAAGCTGATTCAGGAGTTGACTCGACAGAGAGATGAACTTCAGCTGCAATTGCATTTGGGCAGTAAGGAGGCTAAAGAGCAATGGGAGAAGCTTCAGGATAAATTGCAGCAGCTCAAGCAGGATTACGAACCACTGCGCGACGCCGCCGAAGAGTCGGCCGAGCACGTTTGGGAGGCCATCAAATTGTTGGCCGGCGAGGTCAAGGAAGGTTTTGATCGCATGCGCCAGGCGCTTTAGTTTCAGAACGCTAGTTACGTGAGAACACGAGGAGTAAAAAGACTATGCAGGCTCGCAAGAAGTTAGTGTGGACGGGATTCTTGAGCTTGGCGGCGCTGACGATCGTGGTTGTGCCGCTGGTCAATATCGTGTTTGGCCAGGAACCGGGTTCGGGGGACAAACAGAGCTTCATGCGGTTGAAGCTTGAACCAACCAAGAAGATCATTGAGGGGATTGCTCTAGGTGATTTCCCGATGATACGATCCAATACAGAACAGCTGCGCAAGCTAGCCTTAGACCAGGGTTGGCTGGTGCTGCAAACCGAGACCTACGCCAAGCACAGTCGCGATTTTCAAAGTTCGCTAAACCTGATGCGACTGATGTGCGACCAGCAGGACTTGGATGGCGTAACGCTGGCCTACATGCAGATGACCATGCGCTGCGTCCAGTGTCACAAAATGCTGCGCGATCAAGTCCGCTAGGCGGATGGGCAGCAGTAAGGCGGCGAGTTAACGAAGCTTTGGTATTACAACAAACCTCGGCTTAATCCCCAATAAAGGTTGCAATTTAAGGGACTTCAAAAAATTCAGATAATTTTGTTGACAGCGCCAGATTTGTCGCATAGAACTCGAATTACTTCAAAGGGCTGTCCTAATGCTAGTCGTGCCCAGTCGAGTTGCCGGTGCAGCGTGGCCTGCGATCCCGACCAGTCGGGCGTCGCAGTTGCTGGCAGTCCAGTTCCAACTGGACCAGTCCCAATGGCTCTCGGCTGACGAGCTGCACGCACATCAGTGGCAGCAGCTCCAGCGAGTGTTGTATCACGCTTGTCAGCACGTGCCCTACTATCGTGCCCGGTTGGCCGAAATTGCTACCCCCATTCAATGCGGTACGGTTGACCAGTCGGATTGGCTGTCGGTACCACTGCTAACGCGCGATGATCTTCAAGCGGCCGGCTCGCAGTTGCACTGCACACCGATGCTGACCAATCATGGATTGATCTCGCAGTCCTCTACTTCAGGCTCAACGGGGTCGCCAGTGGCCACCCTGGGCACCACCGTCACGCGGATGTTGTGGAGCGCCATGTCGTTGCGGCAACACTTGTGGGCAGGGCGCGACTTCACTCGCAAGCTAGCCTCGATCCGCGCCTTCGATCAAGCAGAAAAAGTGGACACGGAAGACTGGGGGTTAGGAACGCTGGATATCGTCCGCACCGGACCAGCAACTACGCTGAGCATCTTTACGAGTGTCCAGGAGCAAGCCGAGTGGCTCGTCCGCGAACAGCCAGACTATTTGTTGACCTACCCTTCGGTGGCCAGTGCGCTGATCCAGCATTTTCAGCGAACTGGCCAACGCTTGAACAACTTACGCGAGCTGAGAACCTTCGGCGAAGTGGTTGAGCCTCAACTGCGTTGGTTGTGCCACCAGAGTTGGGGTGTTCCGCTGACTGACGTTTACAGTACGCAGGAGCTGGGCTACGTAGCCATCCAGTGCCCGGAGGTCGAGCAGCATTATCACATACAGAGCGAGAATGTGCTGTTGGAAGTCTTGGACGATGACGGACGACAGTGTCTGCCAGGAGAAGTCGGTCGCGTAGTGATTACCACGCTACAAAACTTTGCCATGCACTGATTCGTTATGAAATTGGCGACTACGCCGAAGTCGGTCCATCATGCAGTTGCGGTCGTGGATTACCTGTACTGCGACGAATCCTAGGGCGCAAGCGGAACATGTTCATCTTGCCCACCGGCCAGCGGCGCTGGCCCTGCATGGACACATCGGTCGCAGGACTGAAAGAGCTGACCTGCGTACGACAATTTCAAGTCCTCCAGCGGTCGCTGACCGAGCTGGACGTGCGACTGCGCGTGGTGCGACCGTTGACAGACGACGAGCAGTCCATTGTGCATCGCACGCTGGTATCGGGTTTAGGCTATCCGTTCCAGATACAGATACATTACGTCGACTCGATTGGGCGCAGCCCCAGCGGCAAGTTCGAGGATTATCGCTGCGACATCGTCGCGGATCGCTCCGTCGATCCCCCCGAAGGCGTCGACGAGCATACGCCTCGCTACGTGAGCGAGGGACCGTCCCTCACAAACGTATCGGGTTGAGTAGACCGTCCCTCACTAACGCGTTTTGTAGTTGCGCACTTCATGTTTAATGGTCCGGAAACACCCTATGAGCTGGTTGTTCGTACTCGTCCTCAGCCCTTGGCGGTACTCGTACTCCTACTCGAACAGTGCGTTTCGATTACGAGCAGGAGTACCATTTCATTGAGTACGAGTACGACTCCAGACCCAAAAGCGGAACTTCAAGACTAACGCGTCGGGTTGAGATCAGGAAAGTCCTAACAATTTCAAGATTCCAGTCCAAGGTCAGGTTTGATCAGGTCGTAAAGCATCCACTACGGCATCGCACTGAAAGGGGAAGCAGCATGCGCCACCAGAAGAATCACAACTTGTTGGCTGAACACGGATCTCGCAAGTCACGCTTCGAGATGCTGGAAAGTCGGCGTTTGCTGGCAGCGGCCATCGGAGAGCAATCGGTGTCGCTGAGCACGATCAACACTTACGGCATGGCACTGTTTGGCAGCGATTGGCAGTCGGATGTGGGCCTGCAAGACACTCAGGTACAGCAACACATTTCCAACGACTCGTGGCGGTCGATGCTCAACGAAAGCCAAGCGGCGACCATCCAGCAAATTCGCAATAACGCTCCATATCTTGGTGCGGAAACGCTACAGGCTCAGGTCGATCAGGCGCTGGCTAGCGCCAACTTGAGCAGCATTGATGTGCGCGAGCTGGATTGGCTGCAGGAGAGGTTACCCGGTCCGGCTGCCTGGGCCGATTACTTTGCCGACGGAGAGGTTGCCGAGTCATTGGGTGCCGAAGGCGAGACCCAGCCCGATGAGCGTCCGTTTGCATACATCAAATACTCTGAGAACGACGCCGAGCACACGGCCTTCGAGGGCATGCTCACCTCGTACGAGGCGGCCCAAACTCAGAATGGCCAATATCACCTGATTATTGGAATTGGCGAAGTACCCGAAGGGAGCATAACCGTTCAGTGGCAAGCCACCAGCGGTACAGCGACCGCTGATGTCGATTTTACCCCGACCTCGGGCAGCGTGACATTTACCGAAACCTCGGAAGGTGAAAAGACCAGCATCATCCAAATCATCAATGAAACGCAGGATGAACTCGACGAACGATTTACTATTGCGTTAACGTCGTCGGCGTCGAGCAACTACCGAATCGATCCAGAGCGCAACGATGTCCGAGTGAAAATACCGGCAAACGACCTGCATGTTTCGATTTTTGATGCCCCACCAGTAACTGAAGGTGATGTCAGTTTTGTTGTGCCGCCTGCATGGCTGCCTATGGCGCGATTTAGGATGACTATTTCCAGCCCGCGCCCCGAGCCGGTTTCGATTCCGTGGCGCTACGCTCCCGCCATCCCCTTTTCGTCAGACCATATCGCACAACGGTATAGCGACATCTATGTCGGAGAAGGCATTGCTGGAGTCGACGGCTACATCGTTTTCAATCCCGGCGAAACCGAGAAATTTCTCGATATCCCCATCGTTGGCGACGAGCTGTACGAGCTGACCGAGTATTTTTACATCGACATTGCTGGAGAACAGCTCAATCCTCTGGAATTCATCGTCGACAGACAGCGTGCTCTAGGCACAATACTCGACAACGATCCCTATCCGGAGCTATCCATCGACGATGTTGAGGTAGAAGAAGATGCGGGAACAGCGACATTGACCGTCACCATGACGGGCCGCAGCAGCTTTCCAGTGACGTTTGACTGGACGGTCGAAGATGTGGAGGCAATCCATCCCAACGACTTCAACCGCTCTGAGCTTTCCGGCACAGTTACCATCCCAGCCGGCGGCGGCCCCGGACCGCACTTGGAATCCTTCTCTTTTGAGATCATCAACGATTTCATTACCGAGCCTGAAGAGGCCTTCCGCCTCACGCTAAGCAACGCGACCCGAGCGTCGATCACCGATGGCACGGGCATCGTCAAAATACTGGCTAACGATCCCAAGGTTGATATCCGTGTCGACTCTAACAACGACGGTTCAATCACGGAAGCCGACGATCCAATTGAGGAAAATGCACCAGGCAAGGTTGTATTGATTAACGGCGATGACGACAACGGAAATGGCGTGCTTGATTATCTGGAAATCGGGCCACTGTCCAGCCCAGATGATGATCTAGTGCCTGTCAATCTTGCCTTTATACAAGCTGGCATGCCTCAGGATGAACTAGCGCGCCTAAGAGTGGTTTTGACTTTTTCAGGGGTCAGGGTTTGGGATACTTCGACCAAAAAACAACAGATTCCTTCGGAGCGAGTGTGGGCAGCAAATCAAGTGCCGCCCACTCTGTTTATCGAGGGAGTAGGTGGAGGCGCTGCGACGCTAGCCCTGAAGCTCCATCGACTTGAAGGCGATTTGGCGACAATAATAGTCCCATCTTTTGATTTGACCAATTTAGTCCATTTCGATTCCGTTGTGGTAACGGTTAGTGGGGTCGGCCTAACAGGCCATACCCCGTATACCGAACCATTCCGGCTGCGTCCGATTGCCGAAGCCAACGAGGAGAATCCGGGAGTCCATATACGACGCAACGGTGATGATGATAACGGCAATGGTGTCCCAGATCGCAATGACACGAATGTCGAAAATGAAAACGATCTAATTCTTGTTGCGATTGATAATGGAATTGGTGCAACCGAAGGAATTCGCTTTGAACTTGAACGAGGTTCTAATGATATTCGCGTCTGGACGACGCCCAATAAGGGTACTCGGTTTTTCGCCGCGAATAACCTAGGCCCAATAGCATTAAACTCGATTCTAAGTTGCGTCTGGGTCGAATGGGTAACGCCTGGTACTGGCGAGGCAACCTCCAGTCTGGAACTCCGATTGATCGACACTACTAACAACATTGTAATTGGAACGGACACGCTGGTGTTTCATCCGTTTACGGCGGTAGTGATAGTACTGGGAGGTGAAGACCAAGAGCCTGCTGATCCTGCTGATCCCGCTACCCAATTGGGAAATCTCGGAACATTCAGGTCAGCAATTGATCTATACATAGAGAATTACGACGTCCACATGTATAACGAGGACCTAGTTGGTTGGGAGGTGCCTACCATGGAATCTATACCATACCGAGAAGTAGTCAACGCTGTTCAAAGTCGTGGCGTGACGAACGTGGCTCTCTACGGCTATAGTCACGGTGTTGGCTCGACTCTCTGGCTTGCCGGGACGTTAAATCTCAATGTGCTTGGCACCCTCACCGACATCACGCAGCCTTTTACCGTGCCCTTTACCGCGTACATTGACGCCATTACGGAGGATAGGTTCGGAGCAGAGAACCGACGCCCCCCTCTAAGCCAATTTCATGTCAATCAATATCAGCGAAACTTTTTTGGCTCCAACGGAATAATTGGCGGCCCATCAGATGGAGACGACGACCTTAACCGCACCAACCTTAATGTTGATCACTACACGATAGATGATCATAACTCTGTATTAGACTTTCTTAAAATGCGATTTAGGCAGCGGGTGTCTAGATGACAAACCAGGAAAGGCGAATGCGAATTCATAGATGGTGCCTGATTGTTCTTTCTCTGATCGGAGTGTGCATTGCAACATTCCTATCGTTGTTTCGGGTAACGTTCTATGTTTTGTGGGGTTGCGTATTCGGCGATAATGCAGACCCCGGCAAATATGCACTCGCACTTGCCGTTCCGGCGTCCCTTGTAGTCTCCGCTATATTCTTGGCTCATGCAGTCGCTCATGAGGTTAGAAATAGTGTGTTGCTTCTGGTCTCAGTTGGAACATTTGCAATAATTACAATGTTAGTTTGGCCATGGCTGAGCGACTTTCTTGATGATTGGAGCGCGGTGCTGTTGCGATTAATAGCGCTAACTTTCATTCAACAATGAACAACGCATACAATGAGTATCTGTGCGATGAGTAAAATAACAGACTCTCGCGTTGCAAAAGTACTTTGCACTTTGCTTGTAGCCACGGGTGTGCTAATCCACCCCTTTCAAGCTGTCATTAGCGAGAACTGGGGTTGGAGAGATTGCCGCAGCGCTGCCAAAATGCCCAGAGTGTTGCAGGTAGGGATGAATGCTTGGTGATTTAGATTTAGAAGAACAGAATCCAGCGGCAGCGTGTCGAGTGACTGCGGAAGTACTGCGTACCAAGGAGGAACTAGCCATGTCGTTCGATAGCGTGTTGTCACGGTTTGCAGACCAAAGCGGCATAATACAGTGGTCGAATTGCAATGGCCAACATATTATCGCCACGGGAACTGGATAAGATTTATTTTTGAAGAGGCCCGGCAGCGGCAATAAGAAGACAGGCTGCTATTTTCAGTGTGGTTTGGCCTGCTGACACTGGCGGTAGCTAAAACGCAGCCATCACTGCATGCAGCATATCAATCACAGCGAGAAGAGCTGGGGGTATCGGTAGCCGCGTTGTATGACAAGCTGTCGGGAGTGGAGCTTACAGTAACACGTGAATTGGTAAGGCACTTTGGCCCAGCGGATGTCAGCGGTCATCGACGCGTTGGGCGAGACCAGAAGACCAAAATTACTCCAGGGGTATAGCACATTGTATCTGGATGGCAGCCATCCCCAGGGGCTACCGAGCACCGAAGAAGCAAACGAAACGCGGGGCGTGCGTGGCGGACCGCTGCCGGGTTAGGCTTAGTCGTACTGGATGGAGACCGAAGGATCATCAGCGATTTCTTGCCATGCGTCGACGGACAGCCACAAACCGCCCTGATGTTGGACTGGATCGACCTGCTGGCGAAGACCAGTTGTGGATAGCCGACCGTAATTTCTGTGCCAAGCAGATGATCTTCGGTACCCACGACAAGCCAGTTTTGTTGCGGCATCACGGAGGATTAGCCTGCCGAGCTGAAGGGCCAGGGTGCGAGACCAGATGCGCTTGGCACGATACAGGAGCAAACGGTCAGCGTGGAGAGGAGACACGCTAGGTGCGGTCACGCTACGGCGGATTACGATCAGCTAGACAAGCCGACAACCGATGGCGCGGGAAATTTGTCTGCTGACGAATCTGCCTACGGAGGTTTCAGCGTCAAGTGCGCGGAGCCTGTATCATACCGGTGGGACATCGAAGCGGCCTTCGGAGAGATTGCTTCATCGCTACGCGGGGAGATCGGCACGCTGTGCTATCCATGACCGCGTTGTTGGGTTACGCGCCGGATGACTAACACATACAACTTTGGCCGTGGCCCAAGCAGCCATGAGTGTGGTGCATGGTCGCCAGATGGTTGAGAGAATGTATCGGTATGGCCAGCGAAATGACACGACCTGGACGGGATTGAGATAGCGATACCAGACAGCCAATGGCAAGCTCGCTTTGCGAAACTTGATGCAGCTCAGTTGGCGCACAAGCTACTTGCACTTGCGCACAAGACACAGCTGCGTCGGTATCAGAAGCATCGACGGGGACCAAAGAAACCTACCCCCAAACGCCAAGGCACTCAGCCCCATGTCAGTACCGCTCGACTGCTTGCTCAACAGAACTAACACCTTGAAAGGGGTGCACACTGGGCTACATAGAATGAGTGTCATAAACATGTCAAGTTGTTCTTCATGCAGTTTACTGATTCTAATTGTGTTCACTACTATGGGGTGCCGCCCCACGATATTCCGCTCATCTTGGCATGAGAAGGTCGGCTGGAAGGCTGAGGATTTTTTCGACGATCCGCTGGTTATCCAATTGTGTCAGGCTATCGAATCTAACGATGTCGCAGAGATCGATCGGCTAGTAGCTGCAGGTGCCGATGTCAATGCGCTGGGCAAAGACAATATGACACCGTTGATGTGGGCCTACCCTGAAAACAAGATTGATCGCTTTAAGCGATTGCTCGAACACGGGGCGGATCCTAACGTCTATTTCGAAAGTGATCTTAGTTCTCGTGGAGCTTTCCTGAAGGGAGAGACCGTAACTCATCTAGCTGCGGGTACCAGATTCGAGGGTTACTTTGACGCTGTATTTGACCACAAAGGAGACCCGAACTTACGGGATCAATCCGCGCTGGGGCAAGGCGATACTCCCATATTCACTGCGATTCAATCCTCACCAATCGATTTAATTGATCGAATTCGAAAGCTGATCGAACGTGGGGCTGATATCAATTGTAAGAGCAACGGTTCAACTCCAGTTATGGAGGCAGTTTCGTGGGGACAGTTCGTCGTAGCCTTAGAGTTGCTGAAGATGGGTGCGGATCCAACGATCTATCCGAGTGATACCAGCAATAAGCGGTTAGTGCATTCGGTCGTCATGAAGCGCAATGGGTTGAAAACATATTGGCCTGATTTCCTTGAAGCACAGTATAACGAATTGGTCCAATGGCTGGAGGAGCATGGTGAATCGATAGCTGAAGCGGAGCAGGATATAGAGCGGTGGAAGTCGTGGCAAAAGGAGCTAGTGACTATAGAGCAATTTAAACGAAAGATGGAGGATGAAATTGCTGCACGCAAATCCTCCGCTCCAGAAAATAAGCCATAAGGCTCATGTTTAATACACATTATCGAACAGCATTCGATTTAGTAATCGTCAAGCTGCTCCAAGTTGCTCGTGATCGATGCGTGAGCCCCAAGCATGGTGATTGTAGAGAGAAGATAAGCATGAAACTGTCTGGTCGCTTAACGTCAGTGTGCGAGCTATCCTCGACGGATCGGCGGCAGATGCTGGCGCTGATGGATCTGCATTATGATGGCGTTTGCCCGCGGGTGTTTGAGGAGGATTTGGCGGACAAGCGGTGGGTGATCCAGTTGTTCGACCCGAACACCGGCGAACTGTGTGGGTTTTCTACACAGACGATTATTGATGTAGAGGTCCAGGGCCAGCCGGTGCGAGCGCTGTTTTCGGGCGATACGATTTCGCAGCCGCTGGGGTGATCAGGCGCTGGCTTATGCGTGGGGCGAGCTGGCGCTGCGGCTGGTCGACGGAGATCACCCGACCGGGGCTGTGGTGGTTTCGTCGCGTCGGGCTTCTAAGGTCCTATCGCTTCCTGCCGGTGTTCTTCCGCAATTCTACCCGCACTACCATCGCCCCTACACCGAGCGCGAAACAGGCAATCATCGGCGCCTGGCTGAAGCATAAATATGCCCGGCAGCTACGATACGGCTCGCGGCGATCATTCGCGCTCAACCACATCACTATCGCCTGCGCTTGCGACGCAGCCGACATGACCCCCGAACGCGTCCGCGACAGGCACATCGAATTCTTTGCGCGCCGCAATCCAGGCCACACATCCGGCGACGAACTCTGCTGTCTGGCTCGACTGGCCCGCGACAACTTTACGCGCGCCGCTCATCACGTATATCCGATCAACGGCCCCGCTGAACCAAGCGAACTGGCCGCTTCGTCGGTTGCAGCAAGCCGGTCGAGACAAAACGCCGCGAGCAAGTGAACTTCGACATTACGAAATTCCCAACAATCAGTCGGCTTTCCCACCGATTCAGACAGGCCCTCAGATAGTGCAGATCAAGGCATAAAATGCAGCTCAATCTGTTGGTATCCGTGAATCTGTGGGAGAGTTGATTGCGGAATTACAGCACGACCATATGGGGTAGCAGCATTTCAGCGATTTGAAGTTAGGCGTGCAGAACCGGCAAATATCAATGACGTAATTCGCAAGTCAATTCTGTGGCGGTTCAAACTTTTACTGACGCACTGAGTGTTTTACCGAATTGTACGTCCGGTTTGTTGCTGACTGGCTTTACCCGCCGTTCGTCTTCCTCGCTGATTCGCGAACGCTCACGTTTCATCAGCCGTCTTGGCCATGTCACGCAACTTATACTTTTGAATCTTGCCTGTCGAGGTTTTCGGGATTTCGGCGAACACAACCTGTTTGGGACATTTGAATCGCGCTAACAGCGATCTACAGTGGTCGATAATCTCCTGAGGGCTGGCCGTGCGACCGGGCTTGAGTTCTACGTAGGCCAGTGGAACCTCGCCCCATTTTTCATCGTCTTTGGCGACCACGCCGCAGGCCGCGACGGCGGGATGCTTGTAGAGTGCGTCCTCGACTTCGATTGACGAAATATTTTCGCCTCCGGAAATAATGATGTCCTTGGAGCGATCCTTCAGTTGAATGTAACCGTCTGGGTGCATGACTCCCAAGTCGCCCGAGTGAAACCATCCACCTTCGAACGCTTCGTCGGTGGCCGCTTTATTCTTGAGGTAGCCTTTCATTACGATGTTGCCTCGAAACATGACTTCCCCCATAGTTTGGCCGTCGTGTGGTACTTCGTTCATCGTTTGTGGGTCACGGACGGACAGGCCTTCCAAACCCGAATAGCGCACTCCTTGCCGAGCCATTTTTGTGGCACGTTCACCTCGCTCCAATGCGTCCCACTCGGCTTGCCACTGATTGACGACAGATGGACCGTATGTCTCCGTCAAGCCATATAAATGGATGACTCGAAAGCCGGCGTCGGCTAGTCCAGCCAGCACCGCCTCGGGAGGCGGTGCGGCGGCGGTGTTGCAGGTTACTTGCTGCGGGAACGAACGTTTGTCCTCCTCGGCTGCTCCCAGCAGAGTCGACATTACAATGGGCGCTCCGCAGATAACAGTCACTCGATGATCGGCGATGGCATCGTAGACCGCTTTGGCGCGGACCCATCGCAGGCAAACATGTGTCGATGCGGTCACGGCCAGAGTCCATGCGAAACACCAACCATTGCAATGAAACATGGGCAACGTCCACAAATAAACGCCGTGCTGGCTCAGCCCCGCATGAATCGTGTTGGTATAGGCCATCAGTGCCGCGCCCCGATGATGAAACACCACGCCTTTGGGATTGCCTGTCGTCCCCGATGTGTAGTTGAGCGCGATGGAATCCCACTCGTCGGCAGGCACCAGCCACTGAAATTCCTGGCTGCCCTCGGCCAAGAGTGCTTCATATTCCAAGCTGCCCAACCAATCGCCTTTGGGATAAGGCGCATCGGCGGGATACTGTGTATCGTCGAAGTCGATGACCAACGGCTTGACTTTGCATAGCCGCAAAGCTTCAGAGATCACCGCCGAAAACTCGCGATCCACGATCAGCACTTTTGATTCTGCATGATCCAGTTGAAAGGCGATGATGGCCGCGTCCAATCGAGTATTAATGCAATGCAGCACCGCTCCAACCATTGGCACACCAAAATGCGCCTCCAGCATGGGCGGCGTATTGGACAGCATGACCGACACCGTATCCCCCTTGCCAATGTTGCGGCCAGCCAACGCGGACGCCAATCGCAATGATCGCTGCCAAAACTGTCGGTAGCTGTACCGTAGTTGGCCATGAATGATAGCCGTGTGATTTGGGAAGATATCCGCAGCTCGCTCCAAAAAACAGATTGGCGTTAACGCTTGATAGTTGGCTGGGTTCTTGCCTAAATCTCGATCGTACATGTGCGTCATCGGATCGCCTCTCCAGGTTGCGGCGCTGGGTATCTACACTATGGGATAGGTCCATCCGGTTGTTTACTGACAGGTTTCCCGGTGGCATACATCCCGGCCATTGTAGCATTCGCGGACACCCTAGATTCGTGGTTTTATGTGTTTGCACCTGTAAACTGTAATGCTAGAAAGATTTGCGCCACTTGCCTATTTGCGGGCAGAGCGTCCAGCGTTGGACATCAGACACCATCGGTTAGCTATGTGTCGCCAAGCGGTGAAATTAAGCGGACAGTGGCTGTCGTCAGAGGCTGGATATTTGAGTCTACCGACATTGATCTTCACGAACTGTCACTACGGCGCGGACATCGATCGAACCATCATGGCACTGAACTACAGGCTTGGGGAGGTCATAAAAAAACAGGCGAATTTGCTGCGCCTAGCAGAATCCGTCTACCAAAACAGTTACCATGAAAGATATGTCTGCCGACGACGGCGTTGTTTGTGTTCTCTAACGCAGAAGGGTACGTCATGTCCAGTCACGTTCAGATCTCCAATCGTCGAAACATTGCTTTGTGCGGCCACGGATCGATCGGCAAGACCAGTTTGATTGATGCGTTGCTGCTACATACGGGAGCGATTGCCGGCCATCACAGCGTCGATGACGGCACGAGTGTTTGCGATTTCGATCCTGAAGAAAAACTACACAAGCACACGATCGAAGCCAAGGTCGTGCATCTGCAGTCTGATTCAGTGTACTTTACCTTTCTGGACACGCCCGGCTACACAGATTGCATCGGCCAAACGATTGGCGCGCTGGTCGCAGCCGACGGAGCTGTTATCGGCATCAATGCTCACAAAGGGATTGAAGTCAATACGCGGCGCGTATTCAAAGAAGTCTTGGACTTGGGCATGCCGGTTAGTTTAGTCATCACCCGGGTGGATGGCGAAGCCGTAGACTTTGGTCCATTGATGCAGCAGATTCGCGACACATTTGGTCCCAGCTGTGTGTTGATGAACTTGCCAAAACGCGATGGCGAACTGGTGACTGGCATAGTCGATCTCTTAGAGCCCGGCGATGACTTGGGGGCAGTGATGGAAGTAGGTCCACTACATGATCAGCTCGTCGAGGCCCTGGTCGAAGGCAGCGATGTGCTGATGGAACGCTATCTGGACGGCGATATTCCGTCGATTCAAGAGCTATTACCACTGTTGCCGGATGCCGTGTTATCGCGCGAGTTGATTCCTGTATTTTGTGTCGACGCGCGCGACAATATCGGGTTGAGCGAGTTCTTACGCGGTTTGGCTCAGACCATGCCCTCCCCCGATCGTATCGAGCGCCACGGCAGCTCTACCGAAGGTCAGGATGTGGTACTGCATGCCGATGCTTCTGGGCCTCTGGTAGCCCAAGTCTTCAAGACTCGCGTTGATCCCTACCTACAAAAGCTCAGTTATATCCGGGTCTTCAATGGCACGCTGAAAAAAGATCAGTTGATTCATGTCGACGGCGATTCACAAACCATCAAGATACCGACTCTGCTTGAAGTGCAAGCCGGGCAGACGCAGCCCTTGGACTACGCCGAGGCCGGGCAGATTGTGGCCGTGGCAAAAGTGGACGCCTTGCACACCGGGTCAGTACTGGGGGATGTGCGTATGCCGGAAATTCACTTTCCACAGCCCATGGTCGGACTGGCCATCCGTCCCAAGACGCAAGCCGACGAGAAGCGGTTGTCGGTTGCATTGCACAAGCTGGTCGAAGAAGATCCCACCATTCGCTTGGATCGAGACAGCTTGACCAGCGAAGTCGTGCTGACTGGAATGAGTGAGCTGCATTTGAAATTGTTGCTGGAGCGAATGCAGCATCGTGACAAGGTTGATTTGGAGACTCACGATCCGCGTATACCGCTGCGCGAGACGATACAAATACAAGCCGAGGGCTCTTATCGCCACAAGAAACAGAGCGGTGGTCGTGGCCAGTTTGGCGAGGTGCACATTCGCATGTATCCTTTTCCACGCGGGACGGCCGTTGAGGATTTTGCTACCAAATCGCGTTTCCCAAGTCTCAAGGCGGTGCATCATGACGCCGTCAACAACTTCTTGTGGATCGACTCGGTTGTTGGCGGCTCGATTCCAGGCAACTTTTTGCCGGCAATTGAAAAGGGGTTTAAGGAACGTATCGTTCGCGGTGTGATCGCCGGCTATCCAATTCAAGATGTGGCCGTGGAGGTTCACTATGGTAAGCATCATCCGGTCGATAGCAGCGAAGCTGCCTTCAAGATCGCCGGTGCCATGGCCTTCAAGCAAGTGTTCCTGGAATCGCAGCCCTGCTTGCTTGAGCCGCTGGTAAAGCTAGACGTTAGCGTACCTGAGTCGCATGTCGGCGATGTGTATGGCGACATGAGTTCCCGCGGTGGCCGAGTGTTGGGTACCGACTCCGGTGGCGGTGACATTCAAGTCGTGCACTGCATCGTGCCGTTGCGCGAAGTCATGCATTATGGACGTACGCTCAGCAGCATGACCGGCGGCCAGGGCAGCTACTCCATCGAATTCTCCAGTTACGAAGTCATGCCCCCCAACGCCCAGCAACAGTACCTACAAACAGTCAAAGCCGAAGACGAAGTCGAATCGCTGCTCAGTTCGTAGCTCCAAAATTGTTGTTAGACTGGTGTCGGATATTACCGTATTGGCCGGTATGGCAGTGGTGGGTACGCCGCATGTGAATCGGTTGCGATTCAGCGACCGAACCTGGATTTCGTGAATCGCCGCGCTCGTTGTAAGATGTGTGCGACGAAAAGAGGGTGCCATACATCCATGCTGAGAATCAGCTCCGTCCATCGTTTGAACATCACGCAAGCGACCAGTTGACATACTCTGTCACACAGCCATTGAAGCTATCATGCAACGTTTCGCTAGTCTGGCTTTTGTATGCATTGCAAGTACTTGGGCGCAGGCAGATTTTCCGCAGTTTGAAATGCAGGAGATCGACCGTACGCTCAAAATTGGATATGCGGTAATCGCTGAGGATCTAGACGGCGATCGACAGCCCGATATCGTCGTGGTGGATCAACACCAAATCGTTTGGTACCGCAATCCAGGTGACGCGACAGCGCCTTGGACAAAGCACATCATCCTGGACGGCCAGACGCGGCCTGACAATGTTAGTATTGCGGCATTGAATATCGTCGGTGATGAATTGCCTGAGTTGGTAGTCGGTGCGGGCTGGAAGCCTTTTGATACGCTGCAGCCAGGGCAATTGGTCTGGCTCGAGCGTCCGCAGGATATCACCCAGCAGTGGATGATGCATGCTCTGCCGTGCGACGAACCGACCGTGCATCGAGTGCGCGCGCTAGATATCGACGACGATGGAACCATGGAGATCGTCCATGTGCCGCTCATGGGCCGAAATGCAACTCGCCAAGCCAACTGGCTGGACGGCCGCCCCCTGGCCATCGTCGCGCTCAAAATTCCTGCCAACGACCCGCGCATCCCAGAGAACTGGAAACCTCACGTACTGTCTCAGCAGCTGCATGTGGCACACAACTTTGTGGATGGCGGCGCGGGTGGGTACGCCCGGCGTGGTCGCGGGATACTGGTAGCCAGTTACGAGGGCCTAAGTCTGCTGTATCCCGAAGGCACAGGCGATCTTTGGACAACGCGATTGATGCATGCCGCCAACCAAGACAACCCTGCGGCCAGTCGCGGGGCCAGCGAAGTCAAACGCTCCGGTGATGGGCGCGGAATCATCGCAACGATCGAACCGTGGCACGGCAACCAAGTCGTCATTTATGCTGCGGGCAAGCCCGATCCGAGCCAAGCGTTTTCGTTAGTGCGCTATGTACTGGACGATCGTCTGCGCTGGGGACATGCCGTGTGCTTTGCCGACTTGGATGGCGACTCGGTGGATGAGCTTATTATCGGTGTACGCGATGATCCCAAGCCCGAGCAAGGTGACACATTTACTGACCGACGCGGAGTGCGACTCTATCGTAGCCTGGATCAGCAGGGCTCCAGTTGGCAGCGGCACATACTGGAGGAAGGCGGTGTAGCCGTCGAAGACCTGACCGCAGCAGATCTCAACGGCGACGGGCGCATCGACCTCATCGCCGTCGGCCGCCAGACCGGCAACGCCAGAATCTACTGGAATCGCGGACAATAGGCGAACAACATGAGCGATTCGGTATTGGACGCGGTTAGTACGGGTGGTTAACCTGAGTCACGCGTGGAGCAGTTCTCGCAAGGACTAAACAACGGGTGATTTGTGCGTCCCCGCGCTGCAGCACATTTGCCGGTGATTCAATTTCCAACGTAATCGTCAGCAACCACTCCAGCACGCGGAGATTGACGATACAGCCCGCCACAGGTTAGCTGGCAATACGTTAACTGCCAACGGTACTCGGCAATGACCGGAAGCTTGCAGTCACGTTTCCGCACAGCTATACTTAACAGCCGTGGTGACTCAATTTGGTAGATAACAAGGAAATTATCATGAATCCAGATTCATCGGCAGTTCGCCAAAGTTTCAGTGCAAAGTTCCTCGCGGTGTTTAGCCTTGCGACATTCTGGGCGATCCCATTTGCTCCGCTCGTAATAATCGCTGCGCTCAGCAAATCGAAAAATTCGACTGGTTGGGTACGTCGGCTTTCGGTCTCAGCTGCCATTGTGTGTTCCGTCTATACCATCGCGATTGCGGCTTGGGTGCTTTGCCTCGCCATATACGTACTTACTGGTGGGCAACTTGCGTAGGTTACCACTGGTTGAACGTTGCACATGGGAGCACTCAGCTTGCTAGACGTTAGGCACTTCAAGGAGCGCCAACATCGCAACCATTTTATTAATTGCCCTATCTCTATTCTTGCTGTATGCAGGAGCTGAAGGCCTCGTTCGAGGTAGTTCGCCAATTGCACGTCGGTCGGGACTCAGCCAATTGACCGTCGGCCTGACCATTGTTGCCTTCGGGACGAGTTCTCCTGAGTTGGTCGTAAGCGCAAAAAGCAGCGCTGGCCCAGCAGGGCGATATCTCAGTTGCCAACGTTGTTGGTTCAAACTCTCTTAATATCGGGATTATTTTGGGCCTGACCGCTCTTGTTTGTCCAATTCCCGTTCACCTTAAAATTATCAGAGTTGACGCCCCGATTTGTCTCGCGGTTGCGATACTTCTGCCATGGATGCTGTCTGACAATACCGTCTTCCGCCCGGAAGGCTTAATGCTGTTGGTCGGTCTCGTGGCTTATACAGGGTACTGCGTATTACCAAGCCGCACTGCACTCACACTCGATTCTGTAGAGTTGGCTCATCCGTCGCTTGCAAAACATTGAAGCATTGACTTGCTAGTTGTGGCCGCAAGCCTGGGAGTTCTGGTAATTGGGTCGCGCTTACTCGTTGACAATGCGATCGTGTTGGCCAAGGTGTGGGGTGTATCCGAGGCTATTATTGGACTAACGATTGTTGCGGCTGGCACCAGCTTGCCAGAACTTGCAACATCCCTAGTGGCAGCGATTCGCAAGCAACCCCACATCGCCATCGGAAACATTGTTGGCTCCAATATTTTTAATGTTCTCGCGATTCTAGGGTTGAGTTCCATGGTCGCGCCACTCGATGCCCCTAGAATCTCGAAAACGCATGTAGCGGTGATGATCCTATTTACGGTATTGATAATTCCCATGCTCTACACAGGTAGATTGCTTCATCGCTTAGAAGGTGCCATACTTCTGTTACTCTACATCGCAGATCTAATAGCGTTGCGGCCTCATTAGGTGCTGAATGGGCTAGAGCATGCATCCTTAATCGCAAGTTCCGGTCGACGCTTACCTTTCCAGGCAACCGTCTGACTGGTAGTTGAGCGACCAAGTTATTCAGGCACCCTCGGCAATCCGACTTGTCTAGCCATCAAGCGACTGATGCCACAACGACTTTTGTTACGGCTTATACGGACGGTTAATGAATTTGGAGACGGCTAGCCCAAGGGCAGTGCCTACTAAGATCAAGAGCAGAAAGTAAATCGGCGACTGAGACCAGCGCCAGTTCTCCGTTAGCGTGGTGCCCAGAACAGTGCCAAGTGTGGCGATCGGCAAGAATAGCGCAGCCAGAGTATTGAGTCGATGGGCGGCGACAGTCATTTGCTGGGCGGCAGCGGATTGTTCGGCCGCGTTGCGAATCATGGCAACTTCCATTGAATTCTTCACGTCCGTATGCAGTAATTCAGCTTGTCGCGACAAATCGTAGGCCCGATCACGAGTCTCAATCAGCGACCGCTCGGCAGGGCATAGATCGCGGGCATGTTCCAACGCGGCCAGTAGATTCTTGAGTGTCCTCATGAGGGGTACGATTCCGTCCAGCACTGGCAGATAGTCGAGGGACTGATCGGCCTTTTGCTCCTCGATTTCGTAGCGCTCTAATCGCTTGGCGAACCGGTCCAAGTGCATGCTCAAGGCGGACTTACCTGGATCGCCATTGGACGCCCTCCATTGCCCTGTTGCATCTAACCAAAATAATATCCCTCGCCGTTGAGGCTGATCGGGCTCGGGTACATGGTGAGCCACAATCAGCAGGTGACCGTCGGCCTGCATGCATCGCTGGCTGCCAGCAGTTGACCCAAGACGTTCGCGGAACTGTTCAGGAAAGTCATTCCAAGTTACAGGGATCAGCGTTGGGCTCGACATGGAAGCTCTTCTGCGAGCACGGGGAGTGAGAGCCGAAAGTGTAACCCGGCCAGCCAGTGGCGATACAATTGACTACCGCTTTCGGCTCGATTTTCAGAAAGGGCAACTATTGCGAATCGTGAATTGGGCGTGGAGTGGGCAGTCGGGCGCTGGTACCCATGAAAGCCCGCCGATGAACGAGAGTGGGCGATGCAGGACTCGAACCTGCGACCCCCTGCTTGTAAGGCAGGTGCTCTAACCAACTGAGCTAATCGCCCTCGTGTTGCTTTCGGCCATTTAGTTTTCAGCCAAACGCATGAACAACGTTGGTGGCTGGTGCAAGGGCCGATAGGTTCTGGATACCCCAATTGACTATTGGAATCTAGGTGTTGGACAGCTGATTGGTCCGGCGTGAGCGTCGTTCGGCTCGCAAGCGGCTGCGTCGCTTGATTTCACTGGGCTTCTCGTAGAACTCGCGACGACGCATCTCCTTCTTGATGCCACTGCGCTCCACCAATTTTCGGAATCTACGGACCGCTTCTTGAATCGACTCACGGTCGCGTACTAACAATTTCACCATAAGGAAACCAGCTCCAAACTCCCAAATGCTTGTATTAATATCACTGATAACGATCCCGGCGGCGGGTATAGCATCCCCCGCGATACAGCGAGCGGCTGATTTTAGAGCACAGAAGCCGACCCGTCCAGGGCTGTTATCCCGCCGCATGAGAAGGCTAATGGCTGGATTTCGCCGGGATTTGCGGCTTATGAGTTGGGCAGGGGCAGCTTGGCAAACTGTCCTACACCAGCAAGTCGTCCCGAATTTCGTTGTTTAGCGATGGAATTTCTGTGAAAGCCTCACCGTCTGGCGATGGTGGCTACTGAGTTGAACGTAGTGGACGGGACTGTTCAATTGGCATTGGGCTGCAAGACAACCTTCATGGCACCGGGCAGGCCGGCGTACAGGCGTGCGAACCAGTCTGGACCGTCGCTCAGTTTGGCCAGCGCTGTGATCAGCGGTTGGACCTGGATGAGCCCACGACTAAGCAGGTCAATGCATTGCGGAATTTCGCCGTTCGAAGCGCAACTGCCATAGAGCGACAGTTCGCGAGTGACAACCTTTTGCAGCGGCAGTTCGACTTGAGGTGATATGTTGCCGACCAACGTAATGGCACCACCGCGACGCGTGCAGTCGATGGCGGTTCCTACGGTTGAGGAAGCTCCGACAACCTCCAAAGCAACATCGGCACCACGGCCGTGTGTGTGGCTAAGGATCTGCTGAATCACATCGGATTGTTGAGGATTCATGCAGTGAGACGCGCCGAATCGTTTGGCGAGCGACAACTTGGTATCGTCCAGATCAACAGCCATGACTTGCGAGCAGCCGGCCAACCGAATGGCTTGCACGACCAGCAGCCCAATCATTCCGCAGCCCACGACCACTGCTGAATCGCCAAGCTTCACCGGTGTCCTGTTAGCCGCATGAACAGCGATGGACACGGCTTCAATTAGTGCAGCGTGTTCAAAAGGTAAATCGTCCGGCAAGCGATAGCAGATATTCTGTGGCACGGCGACTAGTTCCGCAAACGCTCCGTGTCTACGGAATTCGTCGCAGGCCACTCCCAGCACCTGTCTCTGCTGGCATAGATTAATCGAGCCCCGTCGGCAGTAATGGCATCGGCCGCAAGAAACGGTGGAGTCGAAGGTCACTCGATCGCCTTCTCTGTACTCGGTAACACGGCTGCCGACGGCGGCAACTATTCCAGCGGCTTCGTGTCCCATGATCAGCGGCGGGCGACGACGACCGCTGGAGCCATCCCAGCCATGAATGTCGCTGCCGCAGATGCCACAGGCTTGGACTCGAACCAGCATATCCTCAGGCCCGATATCAGGCGTAGGCATATCGACGATTTCAAGCTTCTGATAATCGGTCAGCAGCATGGCTTTCATGGATGTTTACCTTCCTGCAATAAGATGACGATAATGGGTATGTGATGGCGCACGTCCAGCATCGATTCAGTCCGCCTTCGCCTGTCGCCTTCAATTAGTTTGAAAATGCAACAACGGTCTTGAGGAGGGCGTACTGGTCAAGCCCGATACGTCTGCATAATCCGATGCTACTTGGTGGCTGGTGCGGCGGATCGCTTGGGTTTGTAGATTTCGGTGGCGGTACCAAAGAAGACTTCACCGGCATTCATCAGTGTTTCGCTGAGCGTCGGATGTGGGTGAATGCTGTCGGTGATATCGCGAACTTCACAGCCCATTTCGATGGCCAGTACGGCTTCGGCAATCAGTTCGCCAGCACCGTGTCCGACGATGCCACAGCCCAGAACACGCTGAGATTGAGGATCGATAATCCATTTGGTCAGTCCATCGGTGCGACCAAGGGCTTGGGCGCGACCGCTGGCTGCCCAGGGGTACGTTTCAATGGCTACATCGCGACCAGCTTGCTTGGCTTGTTCTTCAGTCAAACCAGCCCAGGCAATTTCAGGGTCGGTGAACACGACGGCTGGTATGGCCGCTTTATCAAAAGCCACATTCTTACCATGGATCACTTCGATGGCCACTTTGGCTTCGTGCGCAGCTTTGTGAGCTAACATGGGTTCGCCAGCCACATCGCCAATTGCGAAGATGTGAGGGTCAGCCGTACGCTGCTGAGAATCACAGACTGCGAAACCGCGCTGGTCTAGCTGCACGCCGGTGGTTTCCAGGCCGAGTCCGCGCGTGACTGGACGTCGGCCAACGCTAACCAGCACGCGGTCAAAGCGCTCATGTCCGAATTTGCCACTACCTTCGAAAGTGACTTCGACTTGTCCACCAACTTCCGCCAGCGAGCCGACTTTAGTGTTTAAATAAATGCGTTTGCCAAACAGATGTTGAAGCCGCTTTTCCAGCGGCTTGACCAAGTCGCGATCGGCACCCATCAGCAGACCGTCCAGCAGTTCGACTACGGTGACCTGGCTGCCCAGGCTAGCGTAAACACTGCCCATCTCCAGACCGATATAACCGCCGCCGACAACCAGCAATGTTTTGGGAATGTCGTCCAACGCCAGAGCGCCGGTAGAATCGAACACCAACGGGCTGCCGATATCGAAACTGGCTGGCATCGCCGGGACGCTGCCGGTGGCAAGTACGCAGTGGTCAAAGGTCATCTGGCGTTCGGTCGGGATTGACTCGTGGTCACCATCCAGTCGCAGCGTCGTTGAGTTCTCAAAGATGCCTTTGGCCTGAATGACTCGAACGCCCCGACGTTTGGCCAAGCCCGACAGGCCACTACTGAGCGTTTGGATTACCTTTTCTTTGCGCTGGCGAATCTGCTGGATGTCGATGCGCGGAGGATCATAATGTACGCCCCAGTCTTGGCGGAGATGGTCGACCTCAGAAATGACTTGAGCCACATGCAGCAGAGCTTTTGACGGAATGCAACCGCGCAGCAGGCAGGTACCGCCCAGTCGCGATTCGGCTTCGACCAGAGTAACTGGGATACCCAAGTCGGCAGCCAGAAACGCGGCAGCATAACCACCGGGACCACCACCCAGAACGACCAGTTCGCTATGCATGTAAGCTACCTTCCTGAGCCAGTAGGCGGTCCTTCGTCAGACATATGGTCATATTGTGCTGGTCATCGCTACGCTCTGGCGAGCGTAGCTACGGAACTCCACGCTTTGGCGAGCGTAGCTACGGAATTAGCGAGCCAGGAACTCGACCACGATATTTCCATTGACCGGTAAGCTGATATCGTTGGCTGTTGGCAGGCTGAGTACGGTAGCCATCAAGTTTTCCGTATCAAAAGAGAGCCAGTCCAGCGATTGCGGCGGATTATTCGCGATGATGCCACGATAGAAACTTTTCAAGTTCTCGCGGCCACGGATTTCCACGACGTCTCCGGCGCGCAGCAGGAAGCTGGGCTTGCTGACCTTTTGACCGTTGACTCGAAAGTGACCGTGTACAATGCCTTGTCGTGCCTGAGGTCGCGTTTTGGTGAATCCAGCTCGTCGCACCACGTTGTCCAGTCGCCGCTCGCACATGGTCAGCAGGTCGAGAGCCGTATTGCCTTTGCCTGCCGAAGCTTTCTCGTAGTAGCGGCGCAGCTGGCGTTCGCCCAAGCCGTAGTAGTATTTGATCTTTTGCTTTTCTGTTAAAGCCGCACCATAGTTGCTAGTCTTGCGACCGCGCGGATGCATTCCGGGAGGGCTATCGCGACGTTCGCTGGCGCGTACTGCGCCGGCGCTTTCGTAAATGAGTGCGCTGAGTCGTCGATTGATACGAGCCTTTGGACCAGTGTAACGTGCCATTGAACGAATTTGCTCCTACAGCAACTAGCGGACAATCCCATCCGTCGCGGGTCACTTGGACCGCAAGCAGCGACGTGCCAATCCCGATAGCAGACAAGCCAAGGCGAAAACGACTATGATCAGTCAAATGGTCGCTGGCTCAAACTGCAGGGCGGCCGCCACGTTGGGGCCGCTGGGTTGGCGGGACAACTTCGAAAATCGGCCCACCAGTATCCTGGGAAATTCCTATTTTCACAAGGGCTTCCTGAATTGGGCCGCCCTGCCCTCCCGCATTTAGGGCAATTGCGACAGAATAGGGTCGCATGATGACTGCCGCAAACCAGCATGGCCGGGTTGGCCGGCAGTGCTTCCATGCTCTGGGCGCGCCTAGCTACCGAACGCGGGACGTCGGGACGGCCCGCAGCCGGCAGAGCTACAGTTTCGTCTGCATCAACAGCGCTCATGGCGAGCGCAGAAACACTTGGATATTGAGTTCTAACTTTATGCGCCGCAATGACTTACGGAATATTGTGATCATCGCCCACGTCGACCATGGGAAGACTTCATTGGTTGATTGTCTCTTGCGGCAAAGCGGCCAGTTCCGCGAATCCCAGTTGCAAGGCACCCAGATTCTGGACAGCAACGATCTGGAGCGCGAGCGGGGAATTACCATTCTAAGCAAAAATATTTCGCTGCCCTACAAAGGCGTGAAAATCAACATCATCGACACGCCGGGCCACGCCGACTTTGGTGGTGAGGTGGAGCGCGTGGTGCGGATGGCCGATGGTGCTCTGGTATTGGTGGACGCCGCTGAAGGCCCCATGCCGCAAACTCGATTTGTGCTATCCAAGGCCCTGGAAGTTGGCGTCAAACCCATCGTGGTCATAAACAAGATCGACCGCCCAGACGCACGATCTGCCGAGGTACTGGATGAAGCCCTCGAGCTGCTGGTTGATTTGGGTGGCGAGCAGTATCTCGAGCAGTTTGACTACATCTTTACATCTGCCAAGGAAGGTTATGCGGCCTACAATCCGACTCAGCCCACTAAGTCAATGGAGCCGCTGCTGGACATGGTGCTAGAGAAGATTCCCGGTCCAGAAGTCCAGCCCAATGCGCCGTTGCAATTGTTGGTAACCAATCTGGACTGGTCCGAATACGTCGGCCGGATTGCCGTTGGCCGGATCGAAGCCGGTACGTTGAAGACAAACCAGCCGATCGACCTGATCAAGGCAGATGGACCGCAGCCTGTGCAAGTTTCTACCGTTTGGACCTTTGATAAATTGGGTCGCGTGGAAGTAGCTGAGGCCACCGCCGGCGACATTGCGGCCGTTGTCGGAATGGAGCAGGTAGAAATCGGCGACACCCTGTGCGCGCGTGGTGAGAACTGTCCACTGCCACGTTTAACGGTCGATGAACCGACATTGGAAATGGTATTCAGCGTCAATAATTCGCCGTTTGCTGGCCGCGAAGGCAAATATGTTACCACGCGGCAAATTCGTGGACGCTTGGAACGCGAACTGGAACGCAACGTTGCCTTGCGCATGACGCCCGTGGAAGGAGCGGAGGCCTATGCGGTGCGGGGGCGAGGCGTGTTACACTTGGCGGTGCTCATCGAAACCATGCGCCGTGAGGGATTTGAATTTTCGGTCGGTAAGCCAACCGTCGTGCTGCGCGAAATCAACGGCAAGATGCATGAGCCTTATGAGACGCTGAGTGTCGAGGTGCCGGAGGATAAGGTTGGTCCGGTGATGGAATTGGTCGGTGCACGACGCGGACTGTTAGAACAGATGCTGCCGCGCGGGTCGTACTCGTTGTTGCAATTTGATATTCCTGCACGCGGATTGATTGGACTGCGTACTCGGCTACTCAATGCCACGCAGGGTACGGCTATTATTCACCACCGCTACAATGGCTATAAGGCTCGCGAAGGCGAAGTACCTGGACGCAGCAACGGGGTATTGGTGTCGATGGTCACCGGCAAGGCGGTAGGCTTCGCGCTGTTTGGTTTACAGGATCGCAGCGAACTGTTCGTAGCTCCCGGTGACGAAGTGTACGAAGGAATGATCGTGGGCGAAAACGCTCGCGACAACGATCTGACCGTCAACCCTTGTCGCGAAAAGAAGCTGACCAATATTCGAGCTGCAGGGAGCGACGAGAACATCATTCTCAAGCCGCCAAGAGAATTGTTTCTTGAAGCAGCCCTGGAATATATCGAGTCCGATGAATTGGTCGAGATCACCCCCAAATCGATTCGGCTGCGGAAAATGAGCCTCCGTGAATCCGATCGCCGCCGTCAAACTCGGGCTGCGGCAACGCGGTGAGCCAGTTGCGAAGGCGGTCGATCAAGGCTTGCTCGGTGGCGTTTCGACTGCGATGTGCAGTTCGTGCAGTTGCTTGGCATCCACGGTGCCGGGAGCCTCGGTCATCATGTCCATCGCCCGCTGCGTTTTGGGGAAGGCAATGCAATCGCGGATGTTGTCCAGTCCGCCAAAGAGCATAACAACGCGGTCAATACCCAGCGCGATACCGCCGTGTGGTGGAGCGCCGTAACGTAGTGCGTCCAGCAAGAATCCGAAACGCTCTTCGGCCATTTCGTCCGAGATGCCCAGCAGATTGAACACCTGTTGTTGCACTTGGCTATCGTGAATTCGGATGGTGCCGCCACCGGCTTCGTAGCCGTTGATTACCAGATCATAGGCTTTCGCGCGACAGGCTTGGGGATCGGAACTGAGCCTGGCCAAGTCTTGATCACGCGGTGCGGTGAATGGGTGGTGCATGGCTACCCAGCGATCTTCCTGCGCGTCGTGCTCGAACATGGGGAATTCCACGACCCAAGAAAAATTCATTTGGCCAGGGTCATACAGCTTCAGTTCGGTGGCCAGTCGACGGCGCAACCCATTGAGTCCCTTGCACGTAACTTCCCACGAGTCGGCCAGCAGTAACATTAAATCGCCAGGTTGCGCTTGAAACGCAGCCTTGATACCGTCTAGGAGTGCGGGCTCGAGATTCTTGCTGATGGGCGACCACAGTGTTCCGTCTGGTTCCACACGGAACCAAGCCAAGCCTTTAGCGCCAAAATCGTGCTTGACGAAATCGGTCAGTTCGTCGATTCGCTTGCGAGAGAAGGCCTCGGCGCAGCCATCGACTTTGATACCCCGAACCATTCCACCTGAATCAACCGCGCCGCGAAATACGCGAAACTCGGTCTGTTTGGCCAATTGGCTGCAGTCGACGATCTCCATACCGTAGCGCAGGTCAGGCGCATCGCTGCCGAACCGGCGCATGGCTTCGTCGTAGGTCATTCGCGGTAACGGCAGCTTCAGATCGATGTCCAGCAACTGTTTGGCCAGTCTGGCAACCAAACCGTCAATCATGCCGATGATGTCGTCGGCATTAACGAAAGACATTTCCATGTCGAGCTGCGTGAATTCGGGCTGCCGATCGGCGCGAAGATCCTCGTCACGGAAGCAGCGAGCGATTTGCACATAGCGATCATAGCCAGCCACCATGAGAATCTGTTTATACAATTGTGGCGACTGAGGCAGCGCGAAGAAGTGCCCCCAGTGCACGCGGCTGGGAACCAAGTAATCGCGGGCTCCTTCCGGAGTGCTACGCCCCAAAATGGGCGTTTCCACGTCGATGAAATCTTGTTCTGCGAAATAGTCGCGAATGGTTTTGATGATTCGGCTACGCAGCAACAGAGTGTGCTGCATCGACTGGCGACGCAAATCCAAATAGCGATACTTCAGCCGGATGTCCTCGCCGGGGAGGTCACCGCTGTCGGGGAAAAACGGTGGCGTCTTGCAGCGGTTCAGCACCTCCAGGTCGTTAGCCTGAAGCTCGATTTCACCCGTGGCCAGCTTGCTGTTGTCCTTGCCTTCCAGGCGGGACCTGACCGTACCGCGAACCAGCACGACGTCCTCGCCACGCAAGCTTTTGGCCAATTGCAGCGACTCCAGCCCACTGTCGGGATCAAAGACGACTTGCGTCTTGCCGTAACGATCCCGCAGGTCCACAAAGACCAGCTTGCCGTACTCTCTGGATGTATCCACCCAACCACATAGGCTGACCTGCTGGCCGACGTGGCTGTTTCGCAATTCTCCGCAAGTATGTGTACGTAGCAAGGTTGGTATCCCCAAACTGGTTATTGAAATTGGCGGTGATTCTAGCTGGGCTGCATTCCGCAGTGGGCGGCGGGACCGTAAACTCTGACAGAACACAGATTTTAGTAGCGTTTAACAATCCGCCTAGGCTGAGTAGGTGATTGGCCGAAACACGCCGCGGACCGTGGAGAGAGCGCGCAGTCGCGAGGGTGTCTGTGGTGGATCAGTACCGCATGTCTGCACTGTCGGTAGCTGGTGCCGAACTTCGGGCCGAGCGAAGCCGATTGAATTCGCTCGGATCAAACGGGTCTTCAGCGTTTTGAACCTTGGAATCGGAGGACGGGCTGCCGGGTACTGGTCGCAGACGAGCAGCACCCGGCGGCAGCGGATTGAGCGCAGATTGCGGT
This sequence comes from Pirellulaceae bacterium, assembly GCA_019636385.1. Lineage (NCBI taxonomy): Bacteria > Pseudomonadati > Planctomycetota > Planctomycetia > Pirellulales > Pirellulaceae > Pirellulaceae bacterium. Next base: position 97,255 of record JAHBXT010000006.1, read on the forward strand.
TGTAAGTCCGACCTTTCAGTGGAGGTTGCAGCGGGTCGCGATTGAGCTAATTGAGTTGCCTCGGCGGTTACCACCGGATTCTGAATAAGCTGAATCCACGCCTCCAAGTCATGAATTAGTCGAGTGTCCTGGTGCGTCAGAGCGGCGGTTGGTCGCCAGCCGTGCGGTCGGGTGGCATACTCAATCAAAGCAGATCGCGCAGCAGGGTCTTGACTGACGTGCTGCAACACGGACTGCAGGTTTGAACTGCTGCGCTGAGCTGACTGGACGCCACGAATTTCGAGCAGTCGCAAAGAATTATTTGAAGTTGCACCGTGGCAGCTCGCTTGTCCACAGCGGTTGAGCAATACATGTTGAATCTGTTCGACGAATCGCGTCTGTACCTGTGGCAGTATGTGGTGGATACTATTCGTGTTCGCCGGTGATGATGTGATAGTGCGCGCCTCAGACGGACGAGTGCTGGCCGGCTGCACTCCAATCAGGTGTGAACTCTCGGTAGATGTTGGAGCACTTTGCCCGGCGGTTCGTTGGAGGATATGTGTGGTGGGTAAAGGAGCTAACCCCAAGTGACTTCGAAGTTCTGGCTGTCGCAGCATCATGTCTCTAATCTCGACGCCCAACTGACGAACTTGTGGGTGCGCTTCGGGTGGATGTGACTTGATAAGTCTTAGATAGTGTTCGCCAGCCTCAGCCAGCAGATTGGCTCCCAAGCACCAGCGAGCCAATTTGAAGTGATCGCCGGCTCGAACTCCTACAGACAGCTTGCTAAGCTTGTAACGATAGATGTCGTCCAGACTTGACCCAACGCATTGAACCTGATTGCGGTGGACAGTTATTTCGTTGCCCTCGTTCTGTCGAATCCGACAGCGATCGGGCAGCATTTCGATTTGTCCTTGCAGACAGCGATCGTTGCTCAGCAGTACATAGGCTGACTGCCATTGCTGACCCCAGCTTACCGCGGGGCTGACAAGGCAAACAATCACCGCAACCAGCAGGGTAATTGCTGGCAGCCGAGCGGTTGATACTGTTGGTTTTGGAGCGGGCACTGCTAAAATGGCCGATTCGTTAGTTGGCAAAAGTGGCCAGCTTTGGGGCGAGCGGTCAATACGAATCTGCCAGCAGCTACCGTCGCCCGACGACTGCAGGTGAGCTTGTTCACAGTCTGGCGACGGTAACTATTGACGGGCCGCTTGCCTTGGGCGTACTGAGGTCGGAGCCGTGTGGCAGGAGAATAGAAAAAGCCGGTAAGCGGCGTCAAGCGGTACCCAACAGAGAGGTGGCGATGGGAAACAAGTCAATTCAGAAGGTACGGGCGATCTACTCTGGTCGCGTGCAAGGCGTTGGCTTCAGAATGACGGTTAGCCAGTTGGCTCGGCGACTGCCGGTCACAGGCATGGTCTGCAACGTTAGCGATGGCAGCGTCGAAATGGTTGCCGTGGGAGACGCCAAATCCCTAACCAAGTTGCTTCAGGAGATTGACCGGGCAATGTCGCGCAACATCGTACATTGCCAGCTTGACTGGTTGGACGGTCAGCCACAGGAGTTTACTGAGTTTTCCATCGCAACGGATAAGTGGAAGCCTTAGGAGTCTTTAAAAGTCAAGGTATCGAAGAACCAGTTCAGCAAGCTGGCAAGCTTGCCAAGATAGGTTATCAAGTGTGAAGCTGCTAAAACGAAGCTGCCCATTTGGGTGGTGTGTGGGGCTTTGAGATCGTAGCGGATTGAGTAGTATGGTGACTATCGTTGATTTCAGGATAGTTGAAGTTCCCTAGTCGTCGATTGCAGGCAATTGATTCTATGTTTTTCACGTCTTCGCCTTTTCTCAGTTTTCCACTGGCTCAGGCCGGTTCGTCATGGCTGACTGTGTGGTTGACGCCGGTTTGGTATTTAGCCACTGGAATCGCATTGGGGCTAATTGCGTTAGCGCTATGCGTACTGTTGTTTCAAGCACTGTCGCATACCCCTTGGTCGAGGTTATCCGCCAAACCGGCAGGGCATGTAGTGGCTGCAGTAATTGCCGGACTACTAACGGGATCGCTACTGTGGGTTGTGCCGGAATCGGTTTGGGGCGACGCGAAGTTGCAGGAGCCGTTGCTGCTGGGGATTGCGGCTGCGCTATTGTGTGCCTTGGTGGGCTGGGCTGTAGTGTTTTGTTGTGGGCGTCAGGCGGCAAAGAGCTCTTGGGCGACGCTATCCGAAGGGGCAGCGGGCACCATTGCTACGGTAGGGCTGATCGTCGTTTTAGTTGGCGCAGCGCTGTGGGCAATCGGCAGTCAGATGGTTACTTCTATTGTAGACCAGCCGTTGGCGGCGCTTAAGAGTATTCCGGAGGTGTTCACTTCAGGTCAGCAGCCCGCGTTGGTTGCACTCCTGGAGGCTCGTCCACCTGACGGCAATGCACCGCTGGTGGAGTTGCAAATGCCGGGGGATTTTGCTCGTGTTCACCAGTTTCGACTTTCAAGCAACACTACCATTTTGTTGGGCGATGCGCCCCATGCCGCTGATTTTTCACGAGCGCCCTATCGTTTGGCTGCTGGAGAGGCAATCGACTGGAATCGCAGTCAGCCGCTGAGCGATTTGCCGATCGCGTACGAGCCCGGCACAGCAGTTTATGCTCAAAATCAAGAAATTGAGCCGTCGAGTGTCACGATTGAATATCAAACCGACCCACCTGTTCCTCAGGCATCTTCATTGATAACAATTGCTTTAGCGACACTGTTGTTTGGATTGGCGGTCCTGTTGCAAAGCGCCGTCGCACCACGCGTATCAGCGGTAGCTCTGGCCACGATGAAGAATGAATTGGCCCAGCCCTTGTTTCTAGTGCTTATCGCGTTGGGCAGCGTCCTGATTTTGTTGTATGAGTTCTTGTCGTTTAATACGTTTGGTGAGGACATCAAGTTGCTCAAAGACTGTGGTATCACTACGATCATGCTGTTGGCGGCGTTCCAGGGCGTGTGGTCGGCCAGCAGCTCGATCAGCGAAGAGATCGAAGGTCGTACGGCACTGACCGTATTGAGTAAGCCCATTCAGCGCCGCAGCTTCGTGATAGGCAAGTTCATGGGGCTGTTTTGGGTTGTGGCACTGATCTTTGTGGTTCTAGGCATCATGTTGCTGGTGGCTGTGGCCTACAAACCTATTTACGATGCCCGTGAGTCTTCTTTAGATATGCCTACTTGGCAAGCTTGTCATACGGAGATGTTGCATACGGTGCCGGGTTTGGCGATGGGGTTCATGCAGGCCATACTGCTGACTGCAGTGAGCGTAGCCTTGGCCACGCGACTGCCACTGTTAGTGAACTTGTCGATTTGTTTCGCCATCTACGTTGTGGGAAATCTATCGACCTCAATCATCAGCAGCACTGCTGGGACGTTTCCCATCGTAGAGTTTGTCGCGCAGTTGATTGCTACAGTCATTCCCATCCTGGAGCATTTTCAGTTGCAGACAGCGATTGACGCTGATCGGCCGATCACCATGTCGCTGTTGTGCGGCAATTTGATCTATTGCCTGCTGTACGTCACCTTAGCCATGTTTCTGGCACTGCTGCTGTTCGAGGATCGGGACTTGGCGTAGCTGACTGCGCTAGAAGCGGGGGCGTTCCTGCCTCAGAAAGTCATTGACGGTCGAAATCTCAGGCTCTTCAGGTTGTGGTTGCCACCACCAGCGAGTTGTTTTTGGTGAAGTCGCGCTGCTACCGGCCGTGTCCTTAGAAGAGGACCTGTCATCGAATGGGTTCAGGAAATCGACCGTGTTATTCCACCATCGGCGCGTGGTCCGTCGGGTTTGAGTCACCGCATTGAGTGCGGACTCCTTCACCGATGAAAAGCCAGGTAGCGTCGGCCACGAGGGGGTTGGCAGCTCGGGAAACTTCAGTCCAGAGCCTCGACTGGGTGAATCAAATACGCTGCTTGGCCGTTCAGTATTTGGGACATTGTCTTGAGAATCGCTGATGGTCCAGGTGATCGGCTTGCCAGGTCCAGTGTTACTAGCTGCAGTGTTGCCAGATTGACCAACAGCGTATGCAGGCGCAGTTGCCAATCCCAAACACAATAAGAGCGTCAATCTGCCGTTCAATTTGATTCTCCCAGTGAAAATCACACCACGCCAAGCTATTCCAAGCCTAGTGTCGCGAAATTAACACAGGGAGAATCGCAAATTACGCACAATATGTCGAGACCGCTTCCGGTAAATGCGTCACACGCCTAATTGGCAGCATTGTTCATTATGACTAGGCGGTCGCGGCTGCAAACCGTTCAGCGACGGCTGGCCAATTGACCACATTCCAGAAAGCGTTGATATAGTCGGGACGTCGATTCTGGTAATTGAGATAGTAAGCGTGCTCCCAGACGTCTAGTCCTAGGACCGGCACGCCAGCGATGCCAGCAATATCCTTCCCCATCAATGGGCTATCCTGGTTGGCCGTCGAGCCAACTGCCAGCTTGCCGTCAGCGACGTACAGCCAGGCCCAGCCACTGCCAAACCGCGTGGTGCCGGCAGCGGTAAATAATTCTTTGAATTTATCGAACGAACCGAAAGCAGCGTCGATAGCACTGGCCAGCGAACCGCTAGGAGTGCCGCCCGCGTTTGGCCCCATCACGGTCCAGAACAGTGAATGATTGGCGTGGCCACCTCCATTATTACGCACGGCTGCCCGTTTGGCTTCTGGAACTGCCGCAAGTTTGGCGATCAGATCCTCGACGCTCATCGAATCAAATTCGGTTCCAGCAATGGCACCATTGACATTGTTGATGTATGCCTGGTGGTGTTTGGTGTGGTGGATTTCCATTGTCCGCGCATCGACATGTGGTTCCAGTGCGTCGTAAGCATACGGTAATGAAGGTAGTTGAAATGCCATAATTGTTTTCCTCAGCCATGCAAATGAGTCGTACGAGAAGGCGCGCTGTAAGACGGCAGAGCCAATCTTAAGTGCCGCCGGGCAGCATACCAAGACGATATTCGGGAATGCCCAGTCTGACAACCGGGGGTAGGTTGTCAATGAAACTGCTGCAACCTCAGCATCCCGGTAAGATGAGCCAAATGGCCTAACGCGGTTTGATGATTGAAGGACGCAATTCGTCGTCTACTTCTTCCGCGACCATATACGCCTGAAAGCTCAATAGAACCTGCTGCGCCTGGCCTTCCAAAGAAGATAGCCGACGATCTCGTGACTTGACGGGATGCATGGTAACCAACATTAGTGTGCGGTCCTGGTAAACCGTGTTACGTCCATTGCTGCAGTACTTTACGTTTTGAATTTTAATATTCATCAACAAGGCCACCGCATGTTCACCGCGCCGCCGAGCGCTTTCCATGCTTTTAACGCGAATGGAGATCCGCTCGCCGTGGGCGGATAGGATTTCGGCTCGATGGTCACGTACAAAACCTTGCAGCTTCTGCGCGGCAATTTCCATGGGGACTGCCGTCAAGTACTCTCGCTTGGCCAACGGACGATTCTGTCCGATAAACCAGTTTAACCAGCCACTTTTTTGATTCGATTGACTGGCTTCGGTCGTGATGCTTTCCTCTGGGAGTTTGATTTGTAATTCCAGTCTGTTTCCGCCCAGTTGTACAACGCGGTTCCGTCCAGTTTCTTTAGCGGTCATCAGAGCGCGATCAGCACGAGCCATGAACGTTTCAGCATCATCGCCTTGTTGAAGTTGCGTGACTCCGAAACTCGACGTCATTGTCTTGCCCTTGAGGGAAGGCACCGGCGTACTGCTGACAATGTGCCGCAGCTTTTCAGCTTGGGCATGTGCTGCCTGGATATCGCATGAATCGCACAGTATTACGAACTCTTCCCCGCCATAACGCGCCACAAGATCGTCCCGTCGAGCATGGTCACGCAGGAGGTTCGCAAATGTAATGAGCGCTTGATCGCCTGCCTGGTGTGAGTAGCTATCGTTGATGCGCTTGAAAAAGTCGATGTCGCACATGATCACCGAACCTGGCGTGCCCGTGGCGCTATGTTCAATGACAAATTGCTCTAAGCTGCGGTTGAGTTCTGCACGGTTTGCAACTTTTGTTAGCGGGTCTTGGGTAGCGATCGCATGCAGCGCACGTACTTTCATTTCCAAGTCGCTCTGCAGCGATGCATCGCGGATCAGTAAAATGAATCCTGCAAAAGATCCGTCACTGGTAAACAGCGGAATCGCCGTGAATTGAACTAGGCTTTGCCGGCCGTTCGCGTGAACTGCGGTCAGGCGTACCACGTGCTGGGTGTTGGTCTTGAGCGCTAGTTGTAACGGACAGTTTTCAGATTGAATCGGCTGGCCAGCCTCACATAGCAAACCCATCAACGTTGGGTTCCACTGGCAATATTGAACGGATTCTGAAGTGCGACCACTGAGCTGTTCAGCAGCCCGATTCCAGTGCAATATCTTGCCTTGGTTGTCGAGATAGACAGCAGCATCGGTCAGTGAATCGAGTAATCGCTGGTGAAACAGCGTGTTCACTAGGCTTTCTTCTGCCGCGCTGCCAACCAGCACCGCACCCGTGAAGGATTGGTGCGATTCTTTTGACAACTGACTGAGCCAGCGCTGGGCAATCAGTGATTCCAATTCGGGCCTGGGTTGATTGATAAGTTCTGAAAAATTGGTGACTAATTCAGGGTCGAATTGCGTTCCCGCGTGCGCAAATAACTCATCCAGAGCCTGTTCTCGACTAAACGCCGCACGAAATACCTGGACGGTCGTCATGGAATCAAAAGCATCTACAATCTGCAGCATGCGTGCCAGAGGGCACCCGGCTCGACCAGAGTCGAATGTGTACCGCGCCTGTTCGATCGCCTGCAACAACGTATGATCTGCGCCCACACCATGCAGGATTTCTAAGCTATGGCTGGTAGTTAAATCCATCGCATGCAGTTCGTCTCGATTCAACTGGCTGGGTTTTTGTAGAATCAAGTCAGGTACGCCAATCTTGCCGAGGTCATGGAGCAGTCCGGCAAGTTCTAACGTGTCGCGGCTTTCTGAGGGTAAACTGCAAAACGTAGCCCACTTGGAACAACCCAGGGCCACACGCAAGCAGTGAGCAGCGCTGGGCGGATGTTTGGCTCGCAAAGCATAAAATAGGCCGACGTACGGACCTAATCGGGCACGCACAAGTCGATCCTGAACTGATATATCGGTTCGCAAACGCGTCGGCGGGTGAGTTGCTGCCAATGTATCGGCAGTGGAAGCGTTCAATGATGCTTGCATCGGAGTTTGGGGCGGCAATTCTGGCAGCAACGTCAAAATGCGCACTGGGCGCAACAGAAGATACGAAAGCCTAGGTCGGCTGGGCATCCGCGTCAAAAACTACTGCCCAGGTAGCGGTTCTTTCCCGCATCGTACTGACCTTACTTTCATCACCATCGGCACGATCGGTAATTCGATTTGAACCCAAACTACTCCGCTAACCTTACCGATTCAACCTTGACACAGCCAACACGGTTGTGAGACTCTCCCAGTCTGATACGGTCCGGAGGTACGTCAACAACACGGCCTCTGGAAGTAGGGCGGCCCAGACGTAGAGGCCGCAATGTCTGGAGTCCAGAACATGGTTTTTTCTCTCAATTCGCGGATGGATCGACGCAGACGCGCATTGCGAGATGCAGCGGCCGGCGAGTCCGCTGCGATGACGTTCGAACGTGCTAGCGATCGAAAACAGCTTGAGAACCAGAATTCCGCCGTCGCAGGTACTGGTAAACGCGGGGCTGGCTACAGTGTAGATGTTCGCGCAGCCTGTGGTGTGCGATTCGTACAATTGATTCCGGTACGCCGACGTAGCTTTCTGACAATAATAGCGGCGAGCGTGACTGTGGTAGCCGGTTTGCTAATCGCGCACTATCAGGTCTACGTCAGCGGCCACTGGCCTTGGTATGGCCATCCATTGGCTTTAGCCTTGGACGCAGCTCACCCACATAGTATCGCTGCCTGGCTGGGGAGTCATTTGTGGCTACTGTGCCTGTTCTGTACCACGCTGACATTTCAGATTCGCAGACACAAGTTGGACGACTATAACGGTGAGTATCGTTTGTGGTTCTGGCTTGTTCCGACTTGCATTCTTGGCAGCATTGATTCGACCACTCATGTGTCAGAATTGTTTGGTCTCGCGCTGGATCGTTGGACTCAGTTGAACATCGGCTGGAGCGGCAAGGCCGTGATGCAGTCAACTCTGGCGGTGTTCGTGGGTGTGCTAGGTTTGCGATTGTGCTCGGAGCTAAAACGAGTGCCGCTGAGTTTGGTGTGTTGGCTATTCGGATTGATCGCTTGGGCGGGGTGCGTAGCATTGGCTCAGGAACGATTCAAGACCGATACGATCCTGTCGCTGCAAATGCGAATTTGGCTGGGGTCTGCACTGTGGCTGGGTGGACTAACTCTGGTATGGATTGCATCGCTGGCCTACCTCCGCCAAACCTATATCGACGCGCAATACCGCTTCCTGCTGCGCAGCAGGCTGGCAAAGGTTAAAAATGTTCAGCCATTCAAGGAACGGCTCAAGCTTGTTCTACCGACTAGGCTATTCCGCAGGTCAGAGGACACTCACGCCGCTGCCCCAACCAACCGTCGAACCGCATCTGCGACTTCCGAAAGTAGCAGAAGCTCTGGAGCTGCAGGTGGGGGGCTCGTGTCCTCAGCCGCGACATCGGCTCCTGGTAGCACCACACAACGCCCGGCTCCTCTTAGCCTGGAGGCACGTAAGCGCGCAACCGAAGTTCGACCGACAGAAAACGGCAACAGCTCAGTTGCGCAGAAATCTCCCAGCAAACAGCCAGCTGGAGCCTCGGCCAATTCAAAATCCAATGGTTGGCGGTTCAAGATTTGGCCGGGAGCAACACCTACCCCAGAAGATGCACCGGAATACAGAAAGATTCGGGCCCATGATACTGAAGGCGCGCTTGACGCCTCAAACAGCTCTGATCGGCAACAGATCAAGGCAGAAAAACAAGCTGCCAAGTTGGTACTCCGCGCCGAACAGCAGGCAGCTCGCGAGGCAAAACGGCAAGCCAGAAAACAGGCCGGAGGCAGCCGCAAGCGGTGGTGGCTACTGCCTGTTACTGCGACAGCCGCAATTCTCAGTAAGGTAAAAATGCCTTCGTTGTCGGGGTTTACACTGCCGCCGCCAGCTAGCGACGATACGTCTGGCCCGCCCACGGCCGGTGCTACTAAAGGTCATGGGGGACTGCGCGCAGTTGGGACCGAGCGGCCTCTACCAGGCACCTCTCACGGCGATCGGGATGACGAGGAGGATCTGGATTCCGATCGCTACCTCAGTAAAGCCGAACGTCGCAGACAACGTAAGCATGGTCGAGCAGCGTAATCCAATAAATCCAGTGGCTGGCGCATTCCGAACAGTCGATCGCACCGGCGACTACATGGAACCAACTTTACTCCGGAGTTGCTTGAGCAATCATTGCTCGAAACTCTGCTTCGCTCAGCACAGGAACGCCCAACTGACGAGCTTTCTCCAACTTGCTGCCAGCTTTATCGCCGGCCACAACATAGTCGGTGCTCTTGGATACCGAGCTAGCCGCCCGGCCACCGAGCTGGGCGATCAATGATTCAATCTCGTCACGTGTGTAGGTCGTTAGCGTTCCTGTAACCACCAACGTCTTGCCGGATAAGGGCTGGGTTGATTGCGAAACCCCAGTGGCCGTGTTCATCGGCTCGGACAACTGTACGCCAGCTTCTGAAAGACCGCTCAAGGTGGCCTGTCCATGTTCGCTGTGCAAAAAATCGTAAACGCTGGCCGCGATAATCTGGCCAATTTCGTCGACGCTGGCCAGTTGCTCAACCGTTGCCGCCCCCAAATTCTCAATATTCTGAAACCGTTTGGCCAACACCGTGGCCACGCGCGTTCCGACATGGCGAATGGAAACCGCAGCCAGGACGCGCGCCAAACCGCGTTGCTTGCTGGCTTGGATTGCTTGCAACAACTTCTCGGATTTGCGTTGGCCAAAATTATCTAAGGTCAATAGCTGCTCTTGGGTCAGGCGATACAGATCAGCAAAGCTGCTCACCAAACCCGCCTCGATCAATTGATCGATCACTTTTTCTCCCAGACTGTCGATGTCCATGGCAGACCGTCCGGCAAAGTAACGCAATTGTTCGCGCAATCTCGCTGAGCAGCTTGAATTGGCGCAGCGGATGTACACTCCGCCTTGATCCTTTACCAGAGGCGAGTTGCACTGAGGACAACGAGTCGGGAATTGATAGGGTATCGAGTCCCGGCTGCGGCGATGCAGTTCCACACGGACAATATGCGGAATGATCTTGCCAGCTTTTTCTACGACGACCCAATCGCCTACCCGGATATCTTTGCGCTGAATCTCCTCAGCGTTGTGCAGGCTGGCGCGAGAGACCGTTGTTCCTGCAAGCTGCACGGGCTCCAATTCGGCTACCGGTGTTATCGCACCCGTTTTGCCAACTTGCACGACGATCGCGTTCAATCGAGTCGTGGCTTCGTACTTTTCGATTTTATAGGCGACGACCCAGCGAGGCGATTTGGTGGTACTGCCCAGTTTTTCGCGGTCGGCGAATTGATTTACCTTCAGGACCAAGCCGTCCACTTCAAAATCCAATTCATGCAGGTCAGCTTGGATTTGATCAATGCGCTGCAATACTTGCTGAGCGTCCTGGAATTGGAACACATGTGGGGTCACAGGCAGACCGTACCCCCGCAGTTCGTCTAAGAAATCCATATGATTGGTCGAGCGAATCCCGTCGCAATAGCCGACTCCATGGCAAAAGAACCTCGGTCGTCGCTGGGCTGCCAGTTTCGGATCCAGCAGACGTATGGTCCCGGCAGTCACATTGCGAGTGTTCTTAAACAGCGGTAATCCGGCGCTGGCTTGTTGAAGGTTCAGTTGCGCCAAATCACTGTTGGTCATGTAAACTTCGCCACGTACTTCAAGGAGTCTAGGAGGATTTCCCAACAAGCGCAGCGGCACATCAGGGATCGTACGAATGTTGTGCGTAATGTCATCACCCACATGGCCATCGCCACGAGTGACGGCGCGCACAAGTTGTCCATCTTCATAGACAATTGCGGCAGCAACACCGTCGATCTTCAGTTCCATCACCCACTCGACCGCCACGTCGTCCAAGCCGCGTTGAACACGTGCCAAAAACGCCGCCAATTCCTCCAAACTATAGGTATTCTCGATCGACAACATCGGCACACGGTGTTCCACTTGCCGTAAGCCGGTCAGAACCTGGTCGCCGATGCGCTGTGTGGGGCTATCGGGGCGAACTAGTTCTGGAAACTCCGCCTCCAGCGCTTTAAGCTGCTGCAACAGACGATCATATTCCAGATCGGTGATTTCAGGCTCGGCATCGACGTAGTATTTACGATCGTGATAGCGAATCTGATCGGTAAGTTGTTCGATGCGCCGCTGCGGATTTTCCATGAGATACCTGACTGTGGAACAGGTTGCCTAACAAACCGGGCTCGGCAGCTGTGCTATTGTGCCCGACCGTTGCCGATTGCAGAACCCGTGGTTCCGGTTACGCACTACCTTTCCGCGACAAGGCAATCCGCAAGTCGCCTACATTCGTACCGGTTGGGCCAGATACGATCAATCCTCCCATTCTCTCAAAAAAATGATAGGCGTCGGCTCGGTCGAGATACGGTAGGGGAGAGCAACTGAGTCGTCGCATGCTCTGCAGCGTCTCGGCACTGATCCATGCTCCAGCAGCATCCGTCGGACCATCTTCGCCATCGGTTCCGCCGCTCAAAAACACCAGATGGTTATCAGGCCAGACTTCCGGCCAGCCGCGTTTCGAAAGCAGCTCCAACACGGCAAGGGCTAATTGTTGATTGCGACCGCCCTTGCCAGGGTTGTCAGCGGGCAGCTTGACAGTTGGCTCGCCGCCCGAAATCCAACAGTCTGGTGGCGCTTGTTGTGCTAGGCGCTCCATGGCGGAGCAGGCCATAAGAGCGACATCGCGCACATCGCCCTCGGGTTGCCGAGCGGTCTGCATTAGGTATTGATATCCCAGTTCGACGGCGCGCACTCCGGCGGCATCCACAGCATCGGAGATGTTCCCCAGGATTATATTGTCGATTTTCGGGGGCGGCCCCGAGCCGGACGGTGACTGGTTCTGGCGCGGATCGGCTTGCCTCCCCTGCTCTGCTGCCCGCAGCCACTGAACCACTGAATGCAATTGGGGATGCTCGAGCAAATCGAGCTGCTCAAGTTCTACCACGGCCCGTCTATAACTGCCAGAATTATCGAGCACGGTTGGTCCGGAAGCAATGATATCCAGTGGATCACCCAGTACATCGGAGATGATCAGCGCTATCATTCGTCCGGCCCGACACTGGCGGGCCAGTCCGCCACCTTTTACACGACTGAGGCAACTGCGGATGGTGTTGAGCTGCCGGATGTTGCCACCGGCTGCCGAAACCAGCTCGGCCACAGCTTGTTTGTCAGCCAATGTAATTCCGGGTTGAGGCGCAACCAGCAGGGCTGAACCTCCGCCAGAAATCATGCATAACACAACGTCATCGGGATGAGCTGTCGAGACAAGGTTGAGTATCCGCTGGGTGCCTTCAAGGGCGCTGTGCGTTGGCAGATTACTGCCCACCGGCCGCGCCACGTGAAATTGTATATCCGGTACCGCTTCGTGGCCGGTGCCGGCGGGCGTGTTGATCCAGCCGAGCAGCGGAGGAAAATCTGGAGTTGCCCACTCCTGCTCAGCCAGCCTGCGGAATCGACTCGCCATGGCCGCAGAGGCTTTGCCAGCGCCTACAATAATCAGCCTGCGTGTCTGTGAAAGGTCGACGCGGCAGTCTTCGTCAATGCATAGCCATCTGCCGTCACGATGAATCTTATTCCGCAGCAGCGTGTCGGGCTGCACTGCGGTTACGCCTGCCTGCCATATATTGAGCGCGTCACGCACCAGCGTCCGAGACACAGAATCGGCTGGAGGCAATCGCTGCCAGAGCATGTCATTCCAAGGGACTGGTTTCAAAGTGAGATTGTTTCGTAGCCGGTTGAATCGTGTGGATGCTTAGCTCTTGTATTTGAACGTCGCACTCCCCACGACACTCGGCGAGGATGCGAAATTCGCCATCAGCCAATACAAAGCGTTGCAGTTGGATGTCTAGTTGCTGACCCGCGCTGCCACGAATCAGTTGTCCCAGGCTAGGTCCAGCCTGGTTGTCATAGAATAACATGCCTGAAGATGCATCGGAACTTGATTGTCGTACCAGCGCCTTGGCGGTTACCTGAATCATCTGCCCGCGCCGCACGGTCAGCGGAGCGCTGCGAACTCGCAGTGACGCACCTTCGTAACCTCCAGGTAACGTTTCTGTTCGCCGATCAGTGGCTGGATTGGGATTGCTCTGGCTTGCTGGCGAATTGGCAATCAAAGCGCCGGGAGATTTCGTGGTTGACGATGGTTTGGCGTAGGCTGCCAGACGCAGTCCACTTGGCGAGTTGTTCGAGGCGGGTACCAGTTCGACGCGCAATTCGGCGGCGTCTTCCAGCCGTCGCTGCTGCGACCAGCCGTGAGTAAGCATGTCTGGCAGATTATCGAATTGGCTGCCCGGCATGGTCGCGGGCTGCCAGCGACTGCGAGCGCAGGCGTCGGCGACTAGCCAGTGGTATTTGAGCGTCCCAGGAGTCAGCACAAATGGACTGCTCTGAGCGGCAGGTAAGCTGCCGGTTGCCTCCTTGTACGACTGGTGAAGAATCGACTGAGCAATTTGTAGCACAGCCAAGGCCGACTTGATGGCCGCTTGAGGCCGATTGGATTGCAACCCAGTCCAGCCACTGTCAAGCTGCTGTTGAGCACCGCTTAGAACCTGCTTCAGAGCAGTCCATTGCCGCCGTTGAGCTTCCGATTGGCCAAGGCCAGCGCTCTGGATACGCGCCTCCACCGTATGAGTAGCCTGCTCTAAACAAAGGCTGGCAACCTCCAGTTGATCACTAGCCATCTCCGCCGTTCGTTCCTGCAAACGACGCTGGAGCGAATTCAGTACGTATGGATTGCGTGTCATCACCAACACTTCAACGTGGTGTGGCGCGTCAATTCTCCATTGGTGAACGCCGCCAGTGGACTGGACGTCGATGCTTTCGAGAGTGCCATGCGTCAAGCGAACAACCTGCGGAACTTCGATGCCTTCACTCAGTTTGAACGCCAGTGGCGTTCCCTGGGTGTTGGGCAAGCACCAGCGCGATTCAGGAGATGATGACTGAGCCACAATCAGCTCGGCGTTTTTGATGCGCCAACGAGCGGCAGTGAAATCGCTTCGGCTCAATTCCGGAGATGACTGCCTTTGGCCGACGGTTAGCCACGGGCTCCAGATCTGCAGATCGCCATTGGTCCAGCGCACCGCAGCTTGCAACGCCCGATCTTCGTCGTTTTGAAAGTCCAGCGGCGTAATCAGCGGTGTACCAGTGTGGTAGACGATGCCCCGAGCGCCGGAGATGACCGCTGCAATCGTCTCGTGACGCAGCCCCAGGGGATTGACCAGCAGTCGCTCCGGTACAGTGCCGTCGATCGACTCGATCGCCACGCGATATTGTTCAGCCAACGCAGGATTAACGTCTACATGTAACGATACCCAACCACGGCCGCGAACCCGCACGGTATCTAGCGATTGACTGAGCCAGTCATGTTTGGCTTTGGCATCTCCCGGTGATACGGGATCCGGCGCCGGTACGATTACCTCATGAGCCAAGCGGCTAAACAACCAATAGTTTTCAAGTGCTTCTCCGTACAATGGACGGCGCATCGAGTCAGGTAACTGTTCGGCAGCCGAGATTTGTTGGCGAACCCAGTCGATTTGATCACGATTGAGTGCCGTGCCTATCAACCAGCCTCGAACGTGCGATACGTCAGCCTCCGATAGTTCCGTTGGCTTGGCCGGCGGTGGGCTGATGACAGCCAATGAAGCATCGCGGATAAGGTTCAAATCGGAATGTGTCGGAGGCTGCTGTAGCCAAACACCGGTGAAGCCGAGCGACTTGAGCCATCCAGGTTGTTCGCCACGATGCTCGATCCACAATGGGTATTGCGTGGTGGCTCCAAAGTGCGCGCCGTCTGGTTCACGCCATTGCCAGCGCTCGCGCCAATTTGCTGGCAGGGGAATTCCCACCGTAGCTAATGGGATCATGCCACTCAAATCCAGATCGTCGATTTGTACTCGGTAGCGGCCAGGTCCGGTGTAGGCATTGATGACCAGCGAGTCGATATAGGATTGCTGGAGATTCAGTTGGGTATCGAACTGATTGCGGATGGCGATGATCTCTTGTTGCAATCGATCTCCTATCTGTCTAACCTGCAAACGTTGCCATTGCCCTGTTTGTGTGTACGTGTCTCCCCAAATCACCGTCGTCATGCGATTCTGACTAACTGGATGAATGGCTTTGGGAAAGACAACACGTACGCCCACACGAATTTGACCGGCGGCACAGCGTATCCATAATTCAGGTAGAAATTCGTTGAGTACCGCGCACGGCTCGATGGGATACGCCAACAGGACTTGTTCTCCGCGCCCGCTTGAGACCTCAAGCAACTCGCATGTCCGACCACTGTGAGGCATGATCAGGCTAATGTCGTGCTCGGTCAGCTGGGCATTGCAATCGCTGTACACAAGATTCCAGCGCGGGCTGCCACCCTCGAACGAATCGCTTCTCTGTGCGGAAGCCAGTTGCGCTGTCCAGGCAATGGTAGTTGCCATTGCCAATGTCCAGATGGTTCGGAGTAGTTTCATCACGGCTTACCCAGACTTCAAATCCGGAAGTGGGCCTGCAAATTGTTGCAAAAAGGCATCGCCAATAGCTAAAGTGTGGCGTAATCCCTAAGTCCAGCTTTTAGAAGAACTTACGGATTTTTTCCAGGTCAATTCGCGTGGTGATTGGGCAACGCTGGAAAATGGAATGGAATGTAGCGAATATCCTAAGTCATTGAAATTCAAGGGCTTACGGAATATGATGCTCAGGCCGATCGGGAGTGGCACCCAGTCTGCAATAGTGGCATTGGCACAAGCCCAACGCAGCTCGCACGAACCACTCAGCTCGATTCAACAACTTTTTCAGAGGCAGATGCGATGAACTCAGCTCCAGAAACCAACACGAGTGCACCTAAGTACGACGACATTCCGGCTGATCTGGTGGAACTGACTCAAGCCATCGAACAACTGCCCGTTGAGCATCGTATTCGCCTATTGCCTTCGCTGCGTCGGGTCACTGAAAGCAGTGTGCGTCGCCGCCGTATCCTGACGCTGGTTCAAGAAGCACTTGGGCAATTGCGGTTAGATATGAAGTATCTGGTGTTCGACTTGGAAGCGACTCGCCGCGAACGCGATGAATTCTTGCAAAAACTGAATGACCTTGGCGATCATGAATAGTTGACGGTCCTCGCCGCACAGGCACTTTTGCTGATCAGCAACGCCACGGTTGATCAGCGCTAGCGGAAGTCGATCGCCACCGATTGCTGCTGGTATCCGCTGCCAAGCCAAGCGAGCTGTCAATGACGAACCTGTGACTCGATTCCCACTGAAATTCAACCTGTGAAAATCTCCTAAGCTGGGCCGCTTGGCAAACCGATTGCTGGGCGGCCTTTCTTTTTTGGTTCTCAGCGACGCCAATTTGCGTTTTCGACCCGCGTGGCTTAGTATCGAATGTATCCAGTTCTTCCGCCAATTCGCGGAGAACCCCTGAGTACTTCATTGCCGATTCGAACATGGACTTCAACCCGCCTCAGCTCGCTCAACGCTTCGTTGAACTCGGCTTGATCGAGCCGTTGGCGGTGGAGCAAGCTTGGTCCGACGTAGGGGTGGAGAATGTAACCTGTGAGGATTTGATTCGCGTCTTACTGCGCCGTGAGCTAGTAACTAATCTGCAAGTGGATCGTGTCCTCAAGGGCGAACGAACCGGCTTTTTCTACGGCAAATACAAAGTGCTGTATCTGATCGGTGCTGGAACTTTTGCCAGAGTCTATCGAGCCGTGCATCGCGAGACCGGTCGAATTGCGGCCATTAAGGTCTTGCGCCGCCGTCACCGCAATGAGCCGGTGCAATTGGAGCAGTTCTTTCGCGAAGCACGCGTGGGCATACAGTTGCAACATCCCAATATCGTGGCCATCCACGAAGTCGATAGCGATCCGCGCAATCCCTACATGGTCATGGAATTCGTGGAGGGCCAGACACTGCGGGAGCTTGTACACATTCGCAAGACGATCGAACCGATTACAGCCCTCAAGTTGATGATGGACGTTGCCAACGGCCTGGCGTACGCAAGTACACTGGGCGTCACGCATCGCGATATGAAACTCAGTAACGTCTTGGTAACTGCCCAAGGTCGAGCGAAGTTGGTGGACTTTGGGTTGGCCGCCTTGGCCGATACCAGCAACGAGGCGGCCTTGGCCGATTGTCCCAGTGCTCGAGCGATCGACTATGCGGCGCTGGAACGAGGTTCCGGGGTCCGCAAAGATGATCCTCGCAGCGATCTCTATTTCTGGGGCGCCATGCTGTATCACATATTGGTCGGGAAATCGCCGCTGACCGAGACGCGCGATCGAGTGGCTCGACTAAACGTGTCGCGATTCCGAGAGGTACCACATATCAATAGCGTCGCCCCCAATGTACCCAGTAACGTCGCGTCCATAGTTCATCGAGCCATGGAGTTTGATCCGGCCAAGCGCTATCAGCATTCTACTGAAATCGTGACTGAATGCAGGACCGTTATTGCGCGACTTGAGGCCGGCGATACCGATACCACAGCCTCAGCAGCCAAGCTGCGCGCCTCCGATGGGGCAGCCACTGTTGATGCCTCGGAAGAGGGTGTTAATAAGGTAGTCATGTTGGTCGAGAGCAAACCTGAGTTTCAAGACTTGGTGCGTGAAAAGCTTAAGAAGCGGGGCTACCGTGTACTCATCATTAGTGATCCCCACCGAGCTCTGGCTCGTTTCCTGCCGGACGAAGATCCTCCGGCTCACTGCGTCTTATTCAGCGCTCCGGAACTGGGAGCAGCGGCGCTGGACGCCTATAATCAATTCGTCTCTGATCAACATACCGCTCACCTGCCAGCCATCTTATTGGTTGATCGCAAGCAGCAGTACATCATCCGCAACGCTAAAACGGATGCGCTGCACATCCTGTTGGCGGTGCCTTTGAAAGTTCGCGAACTGCGCACCGCACTGCTGCGGTTACTCCGCCAATCTGCAACCGACAGCCCGGCTGCCGAAGCTTAATCCTGTTGCAGCGGGTTGCCATTTGAACCAGCCTGGCACTTTGAACAACTGGCTTGCGGACGGACCGGGGAACCCTTTTCCAATCCGGTTGCGTCTGGTAAATTGTTGCCTCAATGAGGACAGATATGCCCTAGGCAATCCATGGCGATTGGGCTCAGGTGGTCTGTCTCTCGGTACTTATGATCCCGTATCCGCTATGCTGCAGTTGGGCAGATACTGCAAGTCCAGTAAGCTTTGGGCGGTGCAAGATTTGATTGGGCCTGCGGAGTCCATGGTACTAGCAAGTGCAGAACGTTCAGGCACGTGAGAGGGTGTAGCTCAGTCGGTAGAGCATCGGACTTTTAATCCGTGGGTCCGGGGTTCGAGTCCCCGCACCCTCACTGCCTTGCTTCGGCGATCGTTTACGGCATGTTGATCCTACTGAATGTCGAACTACAGCGCGGGATCATCGGCCCCAAACAGTTTTCGCTCCTGGTGGTCATGGCCATCATCACCACGGTGGCGGCAAGTCCAATCATCGCCTGGATTCGCCCCCGTTCCGATCAAGCGGAATTCTACTATTTAGCGGTTGCCTGGGCCTGAAGACAATACGGCTAAGCAGTGTTAGCGAAACAGCGGCAAGTGATCGGAACTCTCGTTGGGCGGGGCGATCTTTAGATGCTCGAAAGCGTTGGCTGTTGCATAACGGCCGCGCGATGAACGTATAATCAATTCGCTGCGCAGCAAGAAGGGTTCGACTTCATCAACCAACGTGTCGGACGAGACATTCATCGTATGCGCGATGGCTTCGATGCCAGCGGGACCACCTGAGAACACTCGGATCAGCGTCTCTAAGTAACGTCGATCCTGGCGATCGAGGCCCAACACGTCAATACCGGTCATTTCCAGGGCTCGCTGAGCGATATCCAACGTGGCGCGACCGTCGGCTTTGGACATGGCATAGTCGCGCACCCACAACAGGCGATTATTGGCAATACGTGGCGTACCGCGACTGCGGCGAGCGATCTCAACGGCTGCCGCTTGGTCTAGTTCAACCACCAGCTTTTCTGCACTTCGCAACAGAATCTGCTCCAATTCGGCACACGAATAAAACCCCAAGTGCTGGCGAATTTGAAAGCGATCGCGCAGTGGTCCGCTGAGCATCCCAGCACGCGTGGTGGCGCCAATGAGTGTGAATGGTTTGAGCTGCAAGTTCAAAGTGCGAGCGCTGACACCTTCGCCTAATACGATGTCGATGCGAAAGTCTTCCATGGCCGTATACAAATATTCCTCGACGGCCTTGGGTAGTCGATGAATTTCGTCCACAAACAGGACGGAGCGATCTTCCAGGTTTGTTAAGTAAGGAATGATGTCCTTGGGAGCCTTGAGCGCGGGTCCGCTGGCCATCTGCACGCTGACGCCCATCTCGCGGGGAATGCAGGTAGCGAAGGTGGTCTTGCCCAATCCCGGTGGCCCGTCAAACAGAATGTGCCCTAACGGTTGATCGCGTTTGCGAGCCGCATCGATGGCGATGTGCAATACCTCGATAACCTCGCGCTGGCCAATCATGTCGGCGATGCGCTTGGGGCGCAGCGCGAAATCCTGCTCATGTTCAGGACCGCTAGGGCTGATAATCGACTCTCGTGTCACTTGAGACAACGCTCCTTCCAGGCCGCCCTGCTGACTGCCTCTACCCCCGACGGCCTCAGACTAGCCTGCAATGACTGCTATTGCAACCAGCTGGGCAACGAACCGGCTGGCGGCAGGGTCAGGCTGTGCACCGTTTCCACGCCATCAACCTGCAGCATCTCAGCCACAGCGGCTGACGACGGCTGGCTATCCAGATTCAATACGCCAATTGCGCTTCCGCCGGCGAGGTCGCTGTCGCGCCCGACCGACATTTGCGCGATGTTGATCGAATGTTTGCCGAAGATGTTGCCTACCTTGCCAATGATACCCGGTACGTCGCGATGCGTAAAAATCAACATCTGGCCGTCGATATAGGCCTCCAATCGGTACTCGCCCAGCATGACGAGACGCGGCATGTCATGGCCAAATACAGTTCCCGCAGCACTGACACTGCGCTGGCCACCGCTTACTACGGCACTGATCGACGAACTGAAGGCGCTCGTCTCGCGGCTCAGTTGAATGCTCAGTTCGATGCCACGCTCTCTGAGCAACATTTCAGCGTTGATGATGTTGACATCCTCAAGCGCTCGCTCCAGCAATCCAACGCAAAACGCGTTCGTAAGTAATTTGGTGTCGCGATCGGCTACTTCGCCGCGATAGGTTAGTTGGCATGCAGAAACATTGCCGCCGTGCCATTGTCCGAGCAAGATGCCCAGGCGATAGGCGACATTCAAGTGGCTGCGGAGCGCTGCCAACGTCTGGGGGTCCAACGCGGAAACGTTGACCGAATGACGAATCTCACCGGACTTGAAAAAGTTGATGAGCAGATGAATGCCTTCAACGGCGACTTGTGTCTGAGCTTCTTCGGTACTGGCGCCCAAGTGGGGAGTGCATACCACGTTGGGCAGACCAAACAGCGGACTGTTCGTGCAGGGCTCCTCTTCAAACACATCCAAGGCCACCCCAGCGATCTGACCGCTCTTCAAACCTTCAACCAGTGCCGCTTCTTCATAGATACCACCGCGAGCGCAGTTGATCAGTCGGACGCCGGGCTTAAGCTGAGCAAGGTTACCGGAGTTGACTAAGTGTTTGGTCTCCGGTGTCAGCGGCGTGTGCACCGTGATGTAGTCGCACATGGGCAACATTTCCGCGACCGTTGCAACTCGATGAATCCCCAGCTTGCTGGCCATTTCCTCGGTTAGAAAGGGGTCAAAGGCCAGCACGCGCATATCGAACGCTCGGGCACGCAGCGCGACTTCGCGTCCAATTCTTCCAAAACCGATAACACCCAGTGTCTTATCGGCAAGTTGTGCGCCCATAAAGCTCTTGCGATCCCACACGCCGTCGCACAGTTTTTGATGGGCTTGCGGAATGCTCCGCGACAGCGCCATCATCAGCGCAAACGCGTGTTCAGCGGTGGACAATGTATTTCCGGCAGGCGTGTTCATGACTACGATGCCATGTCGGGTTGCCGCGTTTTTGTCGATATTGTCGGTGCCAACCCCCGCCCGTACGATGGCCTTGAGGCGCTTATTGCCCTCCAGCGACTCGGCAGTGATTTTGACTCCCGAGCGGATGATCACGCCATCGAATTCATTCAAGGCCGAGCGCAGCGCGTCCCCCTTGAGCCCGGTACGCACCTCGAATTCGCAATGCGGCTCGGCTTGCAGCAGCTCGATACCCTCCTGTGCGATAGAATCTAGAACGCCGATGCGGAATTTTCCCATTTCGATTGAACGCTTTCTTGGAGTAAATCAAAAACTTGTGCGACCCAACCGGGCGGCAACTGCTAACGCACTTGGCCTGCGGCAAGGTCGGTAGATGCGAATTTAAGAATTCTTATTGGCAAAGTCGATCATGAAATCAGCCAGCGTTTGCACGCCTTCCTGGGGCATTGCATTGTAGATGCTGGCTCGGATTCCACCCACGCTACGATGTCCGGCCAGTCCGTCCATGCCTTGCTGTCGAGCCTGCGAGAGGAACTGCTTTTCGAGGTCGGGCCTGCCAAACCGGAAGGTCACGTTCATCAGCGAGCGATCCTGGCGACGTGCATGGCCTTGATAGAAATCGGAGTACTTGTCCAGTACATCGTACAGGATGGCTGCCTTGGTTCGATTCAGTTGCAGCATGTTGTCCAAGCCACCGATCGTCTCTTGCAGCCACTGGGCGACAAGTCCCAATACGTAGATCGCAAAGGTGGGCGGGGTGTTCCACATCGAATCGTTCTTGGCCTGTAACTTGTAATTCAGATACCCAGGTAGCTGATCTGAGGAACGCTCCAACAAATCCTTGCGAATGACCACCACGGTGACTCCAGCCGGTCCAGCATTCTTTTGGGCACAGGCGTACAGCACACCGTAACGACTGATGTCGTAAGGACGGTACATGAAGTCACTGGAGGAATCGCACACCAAAGGAACGCGGCCGGTATTCAAATCGTCCGGGAACTGAACGCCCTGAATCGTCTCGTTGCTGGTGATATGCAAATAGGCCGCAGCGGGATTGACAGCCAGCTCCGCTGCGCTGGGCAAGCGATCATAGTTGGACGACTTGGCGTCGTAGATAACCTCCGTCGGACCTTCTTTGCGCGCCTCATCTAGCGCGCTGGAGCCCCATGTGCCGGTCAGAACGTACTGGGCCGGGCCGGGCTGACCGCGCAGCAGGTTCATCGGTATCATCGAGAACTGAAGTCGGGCACCACCCTGCAGAAACAGAATGTCGTGTTGGTCGCCAATGCCCAACAATTGAGCCAACCGAGTCTTGGCCTGCTCGTGAACGGCGATAAACTCCTTGCTGCGATGGGAAATCTCCATCACCGACGCGCCAGCACCGGGCAAGCACAGCATCTCGTCGCGAATCCTCTCCAGGACCGGGACGGGCAGGACCGCTGGTCCGGCAGAAAAGTTCCATAAGCGCTCTTGTGCAACCTGTGTAGCCATTGAAAATTTCCCTTGTAAAACGCTGGTTCGGGCTCACAGCTCAGTATGCCGAACGGAGCCAGCCCTGCCAGAGAAGCTCGCCATTTTACGGCCAGCCCCGAAATCGGAAAAGAACCGCCAGCCACCTCCCGGCTTGTATCGCCCCAACTCCTCCTCCCCTTACCCAGAGCCGCAACGATGGCCATTAGAACGCGATTTGCCCCTAGTCCGACCGGTTATTTGCACATTGGCGGTGTTCGTACAGCGCTTTTTAACTGGTTGTTAGCTCGTCAGGCGGGAGGGCAATTTCTTTTAAGAATTGACGATACCGATGCGCAACGAAATGTCGCACAGGCGCTCAAGCCGATTTTGGATGGCTTCCGCTGGTTGGGCCTGGATTGGGACGAGGGGCCGACCGCCGACGGGACTGCATCGGACGGGCCGTACGCGCCCTATTTTCAGTCGCAACGCGGCCAGCAGCATCAGGCAGCCGTCAGCCGGTTGCTCGCGTCGGGCCATGCTTACCGTGACTTTGCTCGCCCTGAAGAATTGTCGCAGCAGCGCGAGGCGGCTCAGCAGGCGGGTGGAGCATTTGTCTACGATCGGCGTTGGATGGCCACCGACGAACGTCAGGCGGCAGCCTTTGAAGCCGAGGGACGCACCGCCGTGGTCAGGCTGAAAATGCCGCGCTCAGGTACCTGCGCGTTCAACGATTTGATTCGTGGTCCAGTTGAATTCCAGTGGTCTGAAGAGCAGGACCATGTCATCCAGCGCAATGACGGTACCTGTCTTTACCACTTAGCCAGCGTGGTGGACGACTATGACATGCAGATCAGTCACGTTGTGCGCGCGGTCGAGCATTTGAGCAACACGCCCCGACAGATTTTCATCGCTCAATCGCTCGGCTATCCGCTGCCGCAGTACGCACATCTGCCCTTCGTGGCTGAGCCAGGTGGCACGGCCAAGCTGAGCAAGCGCAAGCTGGCGTCCTACCTGAAGAACCAAGACTTTGCCGCCCTGTGCCATCAAGGTCAACGGATTGCGCAGCGAATCGGTTTGCCTGCCAACTTGGAAACATTCAATCCTGTCATCATCGACTTCTATCAAGCTACCGGTTTCTTGCCGGACGCGGTCATCAATTATTTGCTGCTGTTAGGCTGGTCGCTGGACGATAGTCGAGAAGATTTTACGCGAGATGCGATGATCCAGTTGTTCGACCTTAATCGAGTCAATCGGGCACCGGCCAGTTTTGACCCGCAAAAACTGGTTGCCTTCCAGTCGCGGTGGATGAATGCGCTATCGGTGGAAAGTAAAGTCCAGCGCTGCGTGCCCTTCTTGCAGGCCGCTGGACTTGTCAGTCAACCCATCACAGCCGATCAACAACTGCGCGTCACACAGGTCGTTGCAGCGGCTGGTGATCGAATCAAGATCGCCGGAGACGTTTTGGAATTTTCAGAATTCTTCGCGCCAGACGAACAATTGACTTTCAATCCCATAGATTTCGACAAACGTCTCCGCAAGGACGCCGCCGCCGTCGAGTACCTGCGAAGATTCCGACCGATACTGGAGCAAGTACATCCGTTTGATGCGGCGCATGCAGAGCAGAGCCTCAAAGACTTCATGGCTGCAGAAGGCCTTCAGTTCAAGCAGATCATTCACGCGCTGCGAGTTGCCACGACCGGCAAGGCCACCGGCTTTGGGCTATTTGAATCGCTGGAAATTCTCGGTCGTGCCAGTACCCTTGCCCGAATTGATAGGGCCTTAGCCGAGTTGTGAGCGGGTACTTGCTCCCGCCGTCCCCCAGAGGCTGCCCTGCCGAGCAGCGCTCGGAACGGGGCTGGGCAAGCCTCATCGTAGCAAATAGGTACGCGCCTAGCTGGCTAGGCGCTCTTCTTCTCGGTGGATGTTTCGGAAAAGACCTTGATCGACTCATCCAGCGGATCAATATCCACGACGAAACGTGTACCTTTAGCTTGATCGGGTAGATCAAACATCAGGTCGAGCATGATGCTCTCAACGATGCCGCGTAGGCCGCGAGCGCCAACGGACTTTTGCATAGCGCGCCTGGCGATGGCTCGCTGAGCGGCTTCGGTGAAGTGTAGATCACAATTCTCCATCTGGAACAGAGCTTGATACTGCTTGATCAGCGCATTCTTGGGTTCGCTGAGCACTTGGATCAAACCAGCTTCGTCTAGCGGACACAGAGAAGCTACCACGGGCAACCGTCCGACAAACTCGGGGATCATCCCGTACTCTAGAATATCATCGGAGGTGACTTGTGGCATGAGTTCGGCCGCCGTCAAATCGCTGCGATGCGTTTGACCACCGACACCAAAACCCAGCGTCTTTTTACCCAGCCGCTTGCGAACGATCTCTTCGACACCCACGAACGTTCCCCCGCAGATGAACAAGATGTTGGTCGTGTCCATTTGGATGTACTGCTGTTCGGGGTGCTTGCGACCGCCCTGAGGAGGCACATTGGCTACCGTGCCTTCCAGCATCTTCAGCAGCGATTGCTGCACGCCTTCGCCCGAGACGTCGCGAGTGATCGAGACGTTGTTGCTGGTCTTGCCAATCTTGTCCACCTCGTCGATATACAGAATTCCGCGTTGAGCAGCCTCGACATCGAAGTCGGCGGCATGCAGCAGCTTAAGAAGCAGATTCTCAACATCTTCTCCCACATACCCGGCCTCAGTCAGCGTCGTCGCATCGCCGATAGCGAAGGGTACGTTGAGCATCTTGGCCAGCGTGCGAGCCAACAACGTCTTGCCGCTGCCGGTTGGTCCGACTAGCAAGATGTTGGATTTTTCGATTTCGACGTTGCTGTCGTTCCAACCGCTCGACAAGCGCTTGTAGTGATTGTGAACGGCAACGGCCAGAACGCGTTTGGCCAGCGATTGGCCGATCACATACTGGTCAAGCTGTTCGACGATTTCTCGCGGCGATGGAATTTCACTAAAGAGTTTGCTGCTTGGACCGCGACGCTTGGTCTCCTGGTCCAGAATGGATTGACACAGCTCAATACATTCGCCGCAAATGTAAACGTCTCCGGGACCCTCAACCAACGGTCCTACTTCGCGATAGCTCTTGCGACAGAAAGAACAGAAAGCGTTCTTCTTGTTAGCGCTGCCACCACGACGACCGGCAACGACATCCTTACCCGAAGGCATACACGACTCCTTTGCTCGAATTTCTACACAATCCATTGCTCGGCGGCCGGCACGTACTGCTCCGGCAACCTGTGCACCGATTGCGATTGGGAAAATTGTTTAAGCCGCAAATTGCTTTGCAGCCACCGAAACACGTAATGTCGCTCGATGGCCCCATGCCTCAGTCGTTGATCGTTGGCGATCATCGATTGCTGCCGGGTCCGGGCATCCGTGTCCTCGGGTTCGAGCAAAAGTTCTAAACCTGCGCTGGGCGGGTGTTGGCAACCGTCAGGGACGGGTTGCTGATACCTTGCCAGCCAAGGTTCCTTGCGGTGCTAAGGAAGCTCAGTCTCCCAGACCAACCTTAGCTTCGCCGTAGGCGAGCCAACGCCGTCACAACTCTCGTGATCCGTCTAAACATTATAGTCCAGTCAGATTACGAGCTGTCACGCTTTCTTCCAAGCACCGCCTGTATATTTCGGAGTTCTTCAGCGCTGATGTCACCTGTCCCTCGCATTTCTTGAAACTCAGCAGCCAAGTCGGTTTGGCTCGTGTCACCTGTAGTGATCGAACGGCGTACCAGCACAATGAGGCGAATTCCGAAATACGCGAGGACGAAAACCAAACCGAACCCGAGTGCGGCGCGTACCGACAGTGCGTTCAGAAAATCCCTCATGTTCTACCGCCACTACGCTCTCCAGTAGCTACCGTCGCCAGACGGTGGTAAGCACTCGCACTTGCAGCAATCGTCGCCAGGGGGCGGTCGCCAGCTCCAGCCACTTGGTAATGACTGGTAATTGCTGTCAGTACCCTCTCGCAACTGGCCGATGGTTGGATTCAGTCCAGCATGTTCGTCATCATGATATGCCTGTGGGGAAGTCTAAGTCCAGTAACGGCAAGGCTATTTTTTCAATTTGGCGGTTGGCACAGTCCCATGAACGCTAGAACGTCCGCTATTCGTGCCCGAGAGTGGAATTCAGCCCAGGTCCATTGTCTGCTGAGCCGAACGTCAATAGATGCCAAACGCTGGCGGGCGTGGCTTCGCGCAGGACCGCGAAGCTGGGCGAACTTTAGCGGCCGCCAGCTAGTTTGTCTGAAATGTAAGCTAAGGTGGCCAGCGGACTGTTTTGGGCTGTTGGCTTCCTGGTTATACTGTGCCAGCTATTGAGGTCGGCTAAAGGCCACCCCGCTTCCAAAATCGTGACTCTAAGGCTCTCTCAAGGAACATTAAACATGGTTACAGGTAACAGGAACGATACCGCCATCTTCTGGGGATGCTTCATCGCGCTGGTGACGACGGCATTTGGCTTTATCGCCCGGATGTTCTTGATCAACACTTGGGCCACTGAGTTCAATCTCGATCCGGCTGAATCTGGCCGGCTGGCGGGTATCGGCGTCTGGCCGTTCGCGGTCTCCATCATTGGCTTCTCGCTGGTCATCGATCGCATCGGTTACAAGACATCGATGATCATCGCTTTCCTGGGGCATGTTACTTGGGCCGCGATGGGGGTCAGCGCTTACTTTATCTCTCAAGATGGTAATAAGGAGCTTGCCTATCAACTTCTGTACTGGGGATCGCTGATACTTGGGTTGGCCAACGGGACGGTCGAATCCTTTATCAACCCGGTAGTGGCCACGCTATTTAGTCGCGAGAAAACGAAGTGGCTCAACATCCTTCACGCTGGATGGCCAGGCGGGTTGGTCGTGGCCGGTATGGTGACTATTTTTATCGATACCTTGCCGTGGGGGATCAAAGTTGGCATCTTGGCGATACCCGCCTTGGTCTACTTCCTAATGCTAATCCGCTTAGATTTCCCCATTCAAGAACGCGAGGCGGCTGGGGTCAGCTACCGAGAGATGCTGTCCGAGTTCGGCGTGCTGGGTGCCGCCGTCGTCGGATTCCTGGTGACTTTGCAATTGATGGACTTTTTTGCACCGATCGACGACACCAAAAGGCTGGTTTTTGTTGGCATTGGAGTGGCCATCGTGCTGGCATTCGGAGCTTATACACGAGCGCTCGGTCGCCCGCTGATGTTTTTCCTTGTGTTGATCATGATGCCTCTGGCCACGACGGAGATCGGAACCGACGGCTGGATCACTGGAATTATGGAAGGGGTTGCCGAAGGTAAGTTCCATCCGGGGTGGGTACTGATCTACACCTCGGTCATCATGATGATCTTGCGGTTTTTTGCTGGACCGATCGTGCACAGCTTGTCGCCACTAGGCCTGCTGGCCGTGAGTGCGGCACTGGCCATCGTGGGGCTGGTAACGCTGTCGGCAACCTCCGGCATGATGATCTTTGCCGCTGCGACGCTGTATGGCATCGGCAAGACATTCTTCTGGCCAACCATGTTGGGTGTAGTTGCCGAACAGACTCCCAAAGGTGGTGCCCTAACGCTCAATGCCATTAGCGGGATCGGCATGTTGGCCGTGGGCACGCTCGGCTTTCCCTACATCGGTTCTCTGCAGGCTGACAAGCAGATTGCGGCGGTTGCTCAATCACCGGTCGCTCAAGAGATCACGGGTCTGGTCAGTGGCGACACGATTACCGCCATCGAAAAGAAGAGCATTTATGAAATTATCAACTACGATGCGATCGACGACACAGCGTTGCAAACCGCCATTGACAGCCTGCCAGAAGATCGGCGTGAAACTGCGCAAACAGAAATAAAGAAAGCGCGTGACCTCAGCAACCAAAAGGCACTGGGAGCCATGGCATTGTTTCCAGCAATCATGTTAGCCGCGTATGTTATCCTGATTCTGTACTTCAAGTCCCGAGGTGGATACCAGGTACAGCATTTGAGCGATCATTAAAGTTCAGTTGGCCAATCTTCGGATCCCGACTGCTAGATAGAGCCTCATGCGAAGGGAGTCGCCGATGACTGCCTGCTACGATTGCGTAGTCATTGGATTAGGTGGAGTCGGCAGCGCGGTAGTCTACCAGCTTGCGCTCGGTGGCTACCGCGTGTTGGGTGTTGACCAATATGCTCCGCCCCACATGCATGGTAGTTCGCACGGTCAGACTCGGATTATCCGCAAGGCGTACTTCGAGCACCCCGACTACGTACCGCTGCTCATACGGGCCTATGAGCTCTGGCGTCAACTGGAAGGCGACGTCGGCAAGCAACTCTATTGGCCAACCGGCTTGCTGCAGGTTGGTCCGGCCGATGGCAGTGTCTTATCAGGCGTCCGCCGCAGCGCCAGCACGCATCAATTGCCCATCCAGGAAATGACAATGCGCGAGGCCATTGCGCGCTTTCCCGGAGTGCGAGGCCCAGACGATTGGCAAGCAATTCTTGAGCTAGATGCGGGGTTCTTAGAAGTCGAAGCGTGTGTGTCTGCTCACCTGGAACTGGCTCGGCGCTCGGGAGCTGAACTTCTGCCAAATACACACGTTGTTGCTTGGCAGGTGAATAAACATAGTCAGGGCGTAACCGTTCAGACCGTCGGGCAACGCTATCAAGCGCAGCGTTTAGTCATTGCCGCCGGACCGTGGGCCGATAACTGCCTGGGCTGCTATCGGCTACCGTTGCGCGTACTGCGGAAGTATGTATACTGGTTCAAGGTTCCACAATCCTATCATTTCAGTTGCGGCTTTCCCTGCTTCTTCTACGACACTCCAGAGGGCTACTTTTACGGCTTTCCGGATCACGGTGGACAAGGATTTAAAGTAGCCCGGCACAGTGGTGGCACCCCAGTCCAAACCGTTCAGGGAGCCAATCATCCCGTCGATGTCCACGATCGACAAGCGGTTGAATCATTCCTGCAACGTTACATGCCGGATGTCACCCGGCAACTGGCTCAGTGGCAAGGTTGTTACTACACCATGACACCCGATGAGCACTTCATTGTCGACACCTTGCCCGAAGCCCCCAGCGTGGTAATCGTCGCGGGCCTGTCCGGGCACGGCTTTAAATTCACGTCGGTCCTCGGCGAAATCGCCGCACAATTAGTCACCGATCGCACCCCGACGCTCAACACAAGCTTTCTTGGCCTACAGCGACTGCTTTCGTAATGCGCCCGCCGCGTAGGCTGGATCGCCGTTCTGTCAGCCGCCACGGCTCTTCCCACATTTCATTCCCTTGTACATGCAATAGAGCGTAACGAAATCTATCGGCTTCGAGCCCGGAGTGGGGAGGGAAATGGAATGCATCATCCTGAAATGCAAATGTTTCACAATCCCTTCGACAATAAGTCACCATGCGCCTTGATGGCCCTTTCGATCGCCTCAAGGTCCTCGCCAAGCATAATATGCTCATAGTGTGTCGTCGTACCCAGTGACTGTGCTGTGGTCACATCACGTGGTGACTACTTTTCTGGCATCGGGACCAAATTGATGATGAGCCGAGCTTACGGCAGGTTGTAAGTACTGATCCCCTTGCTCCAGGTCTCGACCGGCATCCTGTACTTCGCCCTTGCCCCAGGATACCTTAGCCTTGTGGAAGTGCCATTGACTCAGGGCATGAGCCGACTTCGCCAGTGCTGAATCCAGCTACTCTGCGGAACCGATCTTGCCAGCACACAGGTCTTTGGCGACTTCAGCCAGGTCATGACCTGGCGGCTTTCTACTGCTCGCTGTTATTGAGCATGGCGTGACCTGTTGCTAGGTTGAGCCACGAGACAGCCTTGTCGATTTCGTCGGCCGCCGACTTCACTTCAACCCGACGGTAGTAATATCGAATGTTGTCAAACCACCTCACCGGCTCGTGCGGGAGTGGAACAAACCACTCTACTTCGATAACGATCCGTCCGGCTGATGCTGCGGGCTTTTCACCTTTTTGCTGAAGACTGGCGGTTGTTGCTTACCCGGTGCAGGCTTGGTTGCGCCCTGTGCCAACAGTGGGCTTGCGGCCATCAAGCCATCAGGGTTAGCAGGGTATGTCTCACGTTTGTTGCTACTTATATAACGGAGAAATAATGGAGTGATTTGGCTCGAAACCGAGCGATTCGATTTTGCTTGAGGCAGTATTAATTTGGAACTCAGCATTGAGCGACGTCTTACCCAATACAGCTCGTCCGATTCCAGCCATTTCACTTGTCCAATCGGTTAAAGGTCGGGAGTTCAGGGCTGAATTTAATGCTCACATGGTGGAATCCGCCATACTGGTGGATTCCACCATTTCGCACGTTGGAAATCACTACGGCGCTGGAGCGCCACTTTCCGCTAAAAATCAAAACTGCTAGCATGAATCCATGTAACCCTATAGCGTTCTTGGATTCAAGCTCCACCGAATGATTATCGGTGTACGGTGGAGAAGCTGATTATTGACGGTTAGAATTGGTGAAGCCGTAGGAGCTTCTTTCTATGCTGCCAGAAGAGCCATCGCGATTGTCTCCACATCAAAATGAACGCGCGGATTCAAGAGCGCGCGTTCCCGCCGGTGCAAAGCAGAGCGGTGGGGAATCTTTCGCGACCTCGATTTCCGTCGATTTATTATCCGAGTCAGTCTCGCGTCTCGATGAAGGCATTTTGATCACTGGCGATGATGTGGACTGGCCGCAGCCCACAATTCTCTTTGCCAATGATGCAATGTGCCGACTGACCGGATACGCGGCAGAGGAATTGGTCGGCGAGACTCCCCAGCGATTGCATGGGGAGTTCGTGGAGCGAGCAACAATCGAACGGATAACGGCTGAATTGCATGCCGGACTCGCGGCGTTGGCTAGGTTGGTCATCCTACGCAAAGACCAAACGCTCGTCGTTGTTGAGCTGTTCGTTTCGCCACTGTTTGACAGCCAGGGTCGCCGGACGAATTTTCTGGCCATCTTCCGGGACCTGACCCATGAGAAACAGTCAGAGGAAGCGATTCGCGCCAGCGAAACCCGTTATCGCATGGCAATTGAGCTGACTGGACTGCTGCCCTGGACCACCAATCAGGATGGAGAAGTGGTCGAAGATAGCCCAATTTGGAGAAAGTTTACCGGCTTGAGTTTCGCGGAATTTCAAGGCATGGGATGGAGCAAGGCGATCCATCCTGACGATGTTGGGGCGACACTTAATTCTTGGCGCAAGGCAATTGTTGAGCAGACTCCCTTTGAAACCGAATTCCGCTTGCGCCGATTCGATGGAACGTATCGAACCTTCATGTGTCGAGCGGTTCCATTGATTGAGCAGGGAGGTCGCGTCCAGAAATGGTTTGGCACCAATACCGATATCACCGAACGCAGACAGGGGGAAGCACGGATTGCTGCGGACCTGGACGCGATGACGCGACTACATCAACTCGGTACGCTCTCGGCCGGTGATGGTAATTTGTCGGCAGTCCTTGAGGGAATTGTCGAAACGGCGATTGCCCTTGCTAAATCCGATTTTGGAGACATCCAGTTGTTAGATCCTGCGACCGGCCGCCTGAGAATAGTGGCTCAATGTGGGTTTCCGCAGTGGTGGCTCGATTTCTGGAATGAGGTTCCCGAGGGGACTGGGGCTTGCGGCGCTGCCTTACAAGGAGGCCAGCCAGTCATCGTCGAAGACGTCGAGCAAAGTCCGATTTTTGTTGGCACAGAAGCACTTGAGACCATGCGGCGTGTTAATGTCCGAGCCGTGATATCGACACCGCTGATCAGCCGAAAGGGAAAATTGCTGGGCATCTTTTCCACGCATTTTCGGGTTCCGCACCAACCTGCCGAATTGGATTTGCTGTTATTTGACTTGTTGGCGCGTCAAGCGGCTGACATTATCGAGCGTCAAACAACCGAGATGGAATTGCGTCACGCCTATGAGCGACAGAAGAAGGTTCTGGCGGTAGAGACGGTCGGGGTGATGTTTTGGGATTTAATCACGTCAAGAATGACAGACGCCAACCAGACCTTTTTGAACATGATGGGCTACAGCCGGGAAGATTTAGAGTCCGGCGAGTTGACCTGGCAAAAACTCACACCTCCCGAATACGTGGAGGCGAGCCTGGCGGAGATTCGAAAATTTGCCGCGACCGGCCGGGTGGGGCCCTATGAGAAAGAGTATTTTCGAAAAGACGGTTCAAGGAAACTGCTATTGTTTGCCGGCAGTGCTCTGGGCGAAAACCAGTGCGTAGAATTCTGCATTGATATTTCCGATCGCAAGCGCG
The DNA here is from genome assembly GCA_019636385.1 of Pirellulaceae bacterium. Lineage (NCBI taxonomy): Bacteria > Pseudomonadati > Planctomycetota > Planctomycetia > Pirellulales > Pirellulaceae > Pirellulaceae bacterium. Next base: position 130,176 of record JAHBXT010000006.1, read on the forward strand.
CTGAGCAGATCGCACATGATCGAGAAGAGCGGTTGGCAGCCGTCATTAACACCACCTCCGACGCGATCATTACGATCGATCACCACGGTAACATTGTCTCGGCGAACCCTGCTACTGAGCGACTCTTTGGTTACGGGACAGCTGAACTTGTCGGTCGCAACGTCCGAATCTTGATGCCGAATCCCTATTGCGACGAACACGATTCCTACATCAAGAGTTATCTGGAAACTGGCAAAGCCCGCATTATCGGTATCGGTCGCGAGGTCATTGGCAAACGGAAAGATGGTTCCACCTTTCCGATCGACCTGAACGTCAGCGAGATTCCTCATCTCCGCCTCTTCACGGGAATTATCCGCGACATTAGCGAGCGCAAAAACCTGCAGCGGGATGTTTTGGGAATTGCTGAGGATGAACAGCGTCGGATCGGGCAGGACTTGCATGACGGTGTGCAGCAGGAACTGGCAGGTATTGGCCTATTAGCTCAGACGCTGCTAAGCAATCTCCAACGCGAATTGGACCGCCATTCCAATCCCAGCGTTGAACAATGCTGCCAGCTGACCCAAAAAATTTTGGCGGGTCTGACACGAACGCATCAGGACGTCAGGACCATTTCTCGGGGTTTAATTCCTATCCAGCTCGGTTCCAGTGGATTGATGGATGCGTTGCGCGAGTTGGCCTTGCGCACCGATGGTCTGAAACAGATTAAGTGCGCGTTCAAATGCGACCGACCGGTTAACATCAACGACAGTACCACAGCCACGCATCTATTTCGCATCGCCCAGGAGGCTGTGACAAATTCGATGAGGCACTCCCAAGCGCAACATATACTCATCGAACTCCAGGAAACCGATGAAGGGAATTTCTTACTCAAAGTTGCGGATGATGGTATCGGCTTCGATTCCCTCGCGGCAGCAGATGGTTTGGGACTAAGGAGTATGAGATACCGAGCTGGATTGATTGGTGCCCACCTGATGATCACCCCGGGGGACAGTGGTGGAACACTGGTAACTTGTAAAGTCTATCGAGAAAGTACCACAAAATGACAAGTCACTTGATGAAGCGAAACGTAACCCGTACTGCAAGAATTTTGATTGTCGATGATCATCCCATGATGCGGGATGGGTTGTCGGCACAAATTTCCAACGAGCCGGACCTGGAAGTCTGTGGTGAAGCAGACGATATCGAGCTGGCATTCAAACTGGCCAATGAACTCTCGCCAGATCTGATAATCATCGATATCTCGCTAAAGACCGGCCATGGAATCGATCTGGTCAAACGTCTTCGCGAACGAAACTCGACGACAAAAATGCTGATCAACTCCATGTATGACGAAGCCGTGTACGCCGAGCGGGCTTTGCAAGCCGGTGCTATGGGCTATCTCAACAAACAGACCGCACGCGAGACATTGATTACCGCCATTCGTACTGTTCTCGATGGCAAAACCTATCTGAGTCCCGCGATGACCGACCGAATTCTAAAGAGCAGGGTCGGAGGTATGATTTCACCCGGCAAGTCACCGATTGAAAGCCTGTCCAACCGAGAATTGGAGGTTTTAACCTTGATCGGCCAGGGCAATCGGACTGGTGCCATTGCTGAGAAACTATTTCTTAGCGTACACACGATTGACACGTATCGAGAGAAGCTGAAGATCAAGCTGAATGTGGCTAATTCGGCGGAACTCAATCGCTACGCCGCGCAATGGGTGCTCGAAAACGGATAAGTCAGGCTTTGAATGTGGGAAGCTAGAAGCCTTATTTCTGTTCGAGGTTCAATACCCATAATGACATGAGCGTTCTCAATCTTGAACACCTGCTGGCACCGAACTCTGTGGCTTTGATCGGAGCCTCCAATAGGGAGGGTAAACTTGGCTTTGTCGTGCTGCAAAATTTATTGCAAGCAGGTTTTCGCGGACCGATCTGGCCGGTCAACCCAAAATACCCTTCAATTGGCTCACAACAATGCTGGCCAAGCATAGCCGCGATGCCAGCGGCACCGGAGCTGGCGATAATTGCTACGCCAGCTCCCACGATTCCGACCTTGATTCGCGAGTTGGGTGAGATAGGAACACGTGCGGCGGTCGTCCTCAGCGCAGGTACCCAACAACCGTTCACGGCGGTCGGTACCATTTCTCAAGGGTGCTCTGGACAGGTGGATGCTGAATTCTCGGAAAACTTGAACCAGACGGAGCAAACGACAACGATCGACCAGATGATACTGAGAGCCGCCCGACCTTTCGGACTGCGAATCCTTGGGCCCAACTGTGTCGGTTTGATCGTTCCCCATCTTGGACTCAATGCCAGTTTCGCCCACACCGATTCCTTGCTAGGTCGATTGGCACTGATTTCACAGTCGGGGGCCTTATGCACGACACTGCTCGATTGGGCTAGGTCGCGAGGAATCGGATTCTCACATTTCGTTTCCTTGGGCAACGCGCTGGACGTGGATTTTGGTGACCTCTTGAATTACTTGAGCAATGATCAAAAAACCAATGGAATTTTGCTGTACATTGAGTCGATTGACGAAGCCAGAAAGTTTATGTCCGCAGCGCGGGCAGCCTCGCGCAACAAACCGGTGGTGGTACTCAAGGCCGGACGATTCACAGAGGGCGCCCGGGCAGCGTTCTCGCATACCGGCGCATTAATTGGCAATGATGACGTGTTTGACAGCGCCATTCGGCGAGCGGGAATGGTGCGTGTGAACTCGATCGAAGCTTTACTGGCCGCGACCGAAACACTGGCACGGGCGCGGCCAATTGCCGGTAACCGATTTGCCATTCTGACCAATGGTGGCGGGCCGGGAGTGCTGGCAACCGATGCACTCATTTCGCGCGGTGGCAAGCTGGCTGAGTTGGAAGCTTCCACGATTGAAGCTCTGGACCGCATCCTGCCGGCCAATTGGTCGAAAACGAATCCGGTAGACATCATTGGCGATGCCGATTCCGAGCGTTACGTAGCAGCGCTGCGAATTCTACTCAATGATTCCAATTGCGACGCGATTATGGTCATGCTGGTTCCGGTTGCGGTTATCGATAATCAGTCGGTGGCTCGCAGTGTCGTGACAGAAATCAAACACACGCATACGCCAATCCTGACCTGCTGGCTTGGTGCAGATTCCGTGAATGGGGCGCGGCGACATTTTGAACAACAGGAAGTTCCCACCTATGAGACTCCCGAGGCGGCAATCGAAGCCTTCATGTTAATGGTCGACTACCAAGCCAACCAACAAGCATTGATGCAAACTCCCCCATCAGTGCCCGCAGAGTTTAGTTGTGATCAGGGACGAGTTCGCCAGATACTCTCGGGAGTTTTGGGAGAATGCCGACAAGCCTTAACGGAAGCCGAAGTCAACGAAGTCTTGAAAGCCTATCACGTTCCTGTGGTCGAAACGAAAGTCGCCGCCACGGTGGAAGAAGCAGTCGAGCTTGCGGACCAGACCGGATTTCCGGTAGCGTTAAAAATCTTGTCACCCGATATCACGCACAAGAGTGATGTAGGAGGCGTGCAGTTAAACATTGGGTCGAGAAGTCAACTCATGGAGACTGCCCAGGCCATGCGGAATCGCATTCAGCGACTACATCCTACCGCGCATTTGGCTGGTTTTACGGTACAGCCGATGGTGCATCGTCCGCAAGCACAGGAGTTGATCGTCGGTTCCATGACCGACCGAGTTTTTGGGCCTACCTTATTATTTGGACAGGGAGGAAAGGCTGTCGAGGTTGTCAACGATAAATCGGTCGCATTGCCACCGCTTAATTTGGTTCTGGCCGCTGACTTGATTCGTCGAACTCGAGTCTACCGATCGCTCCAGGGCTATCGAGATGTCCCCGCAGCCAATCTGGAAGCTATCCAACTGGTTGTGCTCAAAATATCGCAGTTGATTTGTGATTTTCCAGAAATCGAGGAATTGGATATCAATCCGCTGTTAGCCGATTCCTCAGGAGTAGTTGCCCTCGATGCCCGAATTCGCGTAGGTCCCGCTGATAAGGCAGAGGATAGGCTGGCGATTCGCCCTTATCCAAGTCAGGAAGAGCAATGGATCACGTTGAGCGAAGGAAAGCAGGCGCTGCTCCGACCGATCAGGCCGGAAGACGAAGCGGCGCATCACGATTTTCTCGATCGGCTTACGGCTGAAGATCGCTACTTCCGCTTTTTTCGGGCCGTGGCCGACTTGGACCATTCAACATTGGCCCGATTCACCCAGATCGATTACGACCGCGAGATGGCCTTTATCGCTGTTGGAACAAATGAACTTGGAAAGCCAGAGACCTGGGGAGTCGCCCGAGCTGTCTCCGATGCCGACCACCGCGAGGCTGAATTCGCGATTGTGGTTCGTTCGGACTTGCACAGTCACGGTATCGGCCATCAACTGCTGAACAAGCTACTAGGGCATTGCAAACAGCGCGGCATTCAACGTATCGTTGGGCAAACGATGTCCAACAATCATGCCATGCTGGAATTGGCACGCAGTTTTGGGTTCCAAATTCTCAGAACTGATGACAGAAAGATACTCAAGTTCCAATTGGACTTGGCTTAAAGTCTTTGGGCCACATTCGATTAACCAATGAAGCACTAAGCCAGTCCCTCAAAGAGCGCCAAACTCCACCCAGTTTGGGCGAAACAACATGATCAGACCGAGCACCAGAATCACGACGCCATTGATTGGCTTTAGCCCGCTTCCCTCCTTTTACTGTAATTTACGGTGGGAGAACGTGGCTACAACCACAGTGAGCACTAGCGCGTCGTCGAGCATGTAGGCCGCGATATAGATCGCCAGCTAACGGTAATTTTGCCAGGCAGGCAGATCCTGAATCGTCAGGATTTGCGTGTACAAGGCAGGCAAACCAGCCGCACACAGCAGCTCGATCAAGTTAACAATGACGGCCAGCACAACGGTCCCACTTACGGCCACGGACAAATGTGTTGCGTTCACGATCTGTCGGACATGCCGATCGAGGCCGGTCTTTTTTCTTCTGAGATCGAAAGTGAGATGCCTTGCTTGAAGGCCAAATAATCTTTCACACGATCCCGATGAATAATGCCAATAAGCCGAGCGCCATTTGGACGGGGTCGAACAATATTCACCAGCAAAAACCAATTCAACCAAGATTCTGCACTCTGTAGCGAGCAGGCAGAACGTCCCGTTCTCCAAACATCCCGTTTATACCGAAGAGATCTGGACAAAGCCACAAGAACAGTCCGGGGCATTGAGTCATGCTGAATTCTTGAACAGATCGAGAAAGCGATCTTCATATTCCTGATACAGCCCCAATCGGTCGAGTTCGTGCTTTAGCTCGTAGGCTTTGGAACGGTCCTTTTGCGCATTCGAAAAGAGGCGCTCGACGAGCTTTCGGGCTTTCTCGTCGATGAGTCGATCCGAGTGTTCCAGTCCAAGCTCTTGCTGGGGCTCAAATTCGGAAGCTGCTTCTGAATCAGGCGGTTTTGGGGAGTGCATCATTCGCTCGACGTCCGCCAGGAGTTCACCCAATCTCCCGTCCATGGCGCACACCTGATCGGTCAATTCCGTGGTGTCGATGTCGATGTCGGCAATCATGGAGAAAACTTTTAATACCGCCAACGAAGCTTTGGGAAACGGAAGATGATTAAAAATATGCGGAATTTCGCCCAGCAAGCAAGTGCCTCGCAATTCTTGTTCAGCGGCTGCGGCAAGAAGGATTCCGTTGAGACCTCCAATCTGGCAATCGTCCAGGATTTTCACCTTCAATCGTTTCAACTCATCCAGGCTGGCTTCATCGACGGCCGCTCCGAAGACGCGGGAATTATGAGAGGGGTGCATTTGAGTTGCCATCGCAGCAAACGTGAACACGCGTTGAATTCCCATTTCACGCGCAACGTCTATCAATCGTTTGCAATACGCGTACCTGCCGTTAGGGGGTTGCGCTTCGCCAATGAACACAATGATCTCCATTCGTTTGTCGGGGTGTTTGCTCGCGAACAAACGACTGCGAGGTAATCGTCCCGCCTTAATCAGTCCGCTTTTAACTTCCACATGTTCGACATCAAAAAACTCATGTTGTGACAACTCAGCAAACAATTCCATCTGCAGTTTAGCCACCAAATAGTAACCCGCACTGACAGCCACTTGCCCCATGCCAGGCCATACCGCAACCAGCCAAGGTTTGTTGAAGCTGTTTTCTTCGTGCGGAAGTTCTTGTGAATGCGTTTTCATACAGCTTTGGTCGGAACAAAGAAAAAGGTACAGTCCAGTTTCTCGGGGGAGCTCAAGGCTCCCTGCGAGTCATAGAGCATCAACAGGTAACTTGCTTCCCCGCTCCCTGTCTCCTTAGGAGCCCGCCTGAATCCGTAAGCTCCAATTGCTGCGGTTACTATTCACTCGATAGTTGGCTAATCGCCTCCTGTGAACCCGGCCTTTAAAATACTACCATTTTTCAAATGGTCAATCTGCAGCCCCAGGGGCCAAGTACCATGGCCGGCCAAGTGCTCTACTGCTATGTTGCGGCATCTTTATGGCCGGCCATGGACTGTGTTCGTTAGTCTTGGAATCGACTCGAGTTCCGATTAAGTTGTTACCGTAATATGCCTTGATTTCGACTCCGGTGATTTGGGTAACTTAATTCGCAATACGCCATCTCGATAATTGGCTTCAACATTATTGTCCGATACCTCGCAGGGCAACACAACAGACCGCGAAAATCGACCCACACGTCGTTCAGCACGATGAAAGGTCTGGCCGGTTTCTTCTTCCTCGACTTTGCGCTCTCCGCTGATCGTCAATTGATTTCGGTTGACTTGGATATCAATTTCCTTTGCGTTGACGCCAGGCAAGTCCAGTCGCAAATTAATCGCATCCGCTGTCTCACTCATATCGAGCGCAGGTGCGAGCATTTGTATGCCCCAACCGTCACCTTCATCATTCCAGAAGCGTTCAATGAAATTCTCCACCTCGCGAAAGGGTGAAATTGATCGCCGCTGAGGTGCAGTCAGGCCACTTTTGGTTCTACTCAATAGTCCAGACATGCTAGTCTCCTACTTTCTTTCAAAGGACTCGTGTTCATTTATGGCACCGACTATGGTTACCACTCTTTAGAAACGATTGTTGGGTATCGGCCTAAGTTGACGAATCGCGGAGGCCGTGAAATTCAGATGGTGAAAACCACTAAGTTCGTTGGCGTTACCAATGGTCATTCATCCGGGGACCGAGGAATCAAGCATTATGAAGTGCCAACGCTTGCAGCAGATGGATAAACGCGCACTCAATACTAAGGGCTGAGCTGATGGTTCGAGATAACCCACTGTGGAAGAGTTTACCATGCATCAATCAGGGAGCCGAGCGAGTCATCGAGTTTTGCGAATGTGTGAAAATAATCGCAGTGCGCCGCAGGATTTCAGGTGGTCGCTCATGATGCAAACTGCTCGCAGGGATTGAATCTGCGACCTGCGTGTACAAGACATGGCGAACATAGGAGAGACTAGTTGAAGTTTTCGAGTTTGGCCGTGAATTGTTGTGGGGAAGCGGGTCAGCATCGCCTATCGCGAATCTACTTCGACTCGATTGTCAAGGACCAGTCCGTCCCGCAGCAAGTCACGAACGAGCGTTTGGGCGATTTGCTTCATGTAGAAGCTCGGAACTTGCCCCTTCAAAATCAACACTTGCCCCTGCACCTCGCACGTTACCTGACGTACAAAATAGTAGCGGGAACCTTGTAACTTCAAGGCAGCGAGCCGTTGGACAGCTCGAAACCGCTGCCAGTCACGACTCAGTTCGGTTCTGTGTGATTGTTGGGCAATCCTTTCAAGCTCGATCGTTGGCATGGCTTCGCAACCCTAAAATTGAAGCTGTTATCGATGCAATCGTACCCAAGAGCGTTTGGAGAATTCCATCCAAGTTCTTTAATTCGTAGTCATTATCTGGTTCGCAGCTGCGCGGCAAATCGGGTAGTAATTGAATTCGCTATGGTGGAATCCACTACGCCCAAGCAGCGTTTGCGCTATATCAGTATCGCATCACGGCCGCTGCAGCGTGTTGCGTCGACGGCATTTCATTGCCTGCGACTGCATACACTTTGCCGCCGTGTAACAGAGTTTGAACGGCCACTATTTCCGTCAAGTCATCGTCACCGGGCTGCCTTGATCCATGAACCGCGACAATGCGGCCGTGCATATCACAAGTCCCCCACTGATATTGCTTGGGCGCGATAAAAAGAGTCTCAATGCGGCCGTAGAAAGCGGCCAACAACAACTGCCCAAGCTCATCGGAGGCGAGTCCTGTGCCAGCCAGATTATTGAATTTCTCGACTGCCAGTTGCCGCTCTTGGATCAGAAGTGGTTTGACAAGTGGCCACACTTTCTGATGTATTTGTTCAGCACTTAACCGATCACAGTTGCCCCTCAGTTCCGGCACGGCGATGTGGGGGTACCGGCTTACTTGGCGAAATTGAGCCAGCAAGTAGTCGACGCCCGCCAGTACCAGCGGAGCGGATTCGTCACGTAAGATCGGTTGCAATGCATTGTCGATCATCCGAAAAAAGTGGATAAGCTCTTCTTTGTGAGTATCCTTCTTGCCGCCCTGCCCATGAAAGACAGAGGTCTCCTTTCCTTTTCCAGCTTTCATTGCGAAGTGGGATTGCGATCCACCATCCACGCTGACCAAATTCAGCGACTCTTCCATTCGCTGGGGGAGATCCGCCACTACGATGTCTTTGATCTGATGCTCCCCAGCTTCGAAAAGTCGTACGCTGTGTTGACTGAGCACAAGAATTAAGTATCGGTTGCTTTCAATTAGCGGCAACAGCGACTTGACATGAAACACGGTGCCCACCACAACCAGTTCATCAAGCGAGATGGGCACACGAAACCGCCGCAGTCCTGACTGGTCAAGAAACAAGGCCAAGCCGCAACTCCGCTTGGCCCAGAATTCGTGATCCTCGGGAATGTCCCGTAGAGGCGCTAACATTTTGTGGGCTTCACTCTTCGCCAGCCAGCCATCCGACAACTCATCTTCTGCTTGTTTAACGAGATTCTTAAGTCGCACGATATCCTGCTCGTCGTTGGGTCCACTCAGGTGCGTAGGTGTCAGGATGGTGACGCATGGTTTCTGTGAAGTGTCGATCAGTTGGCGAAGATCAGTCATGCCGAAAGTGTCCATTCGATATTCCTTTCATATCATTTAGAGGTTCGAGGGTGGCACTCCGCAGCGACACAAGCCGTACCAAGCTTCGAATCGGGTAGCCCCCAAACATCCTTCATTTTAGAAAGTGAAAATGCAATGAATGTCGGTAGACTCTCCAATGGCCAGTGGCGGATTCCACCATATTTGTGGTGTACCGCGGCGAGTAGTTCGCAGGGCGACTAAAGGCACCAAGATCGGTTTCGGGTATCCATTGATACCATCGACTGGTGATTTTCACCAATTTAGTTTGGTCTGAGCGGTGATGGCCTCAGGTGGCGGTGTTGCACACAATGATCCCGCAAATTCGCCTTACACGGCTAACCACCGTTGATGGCGACAGCCCTATCCAAAAATCAAATTAGCGTTTCCCGGTGCCTCGCGGAAAACTGCCATGGATATTTCGAGGATTTTAGTCAGGAGGGGTCACTCATGACCGCGCATCGGAAGATCAACACACGGCAACTGAAATTGCTCTACCCCATCACGTTCATGGGAGGACCTTTTGACGGGCATATTCAGCAGTTCCGCGTCTCTCCACAATACTTACCGCAAGATCTGATGTGTCCGGTACGTCGCAGTGACAGTGGACTCCTAGCTGCGAAGGGCGAGAATCCACAATCTTTTATCTCAAGTATCGCACTCTATGAGCTATCCTTCCAAGGCGAACATTGGAATTATCAGTTCGTTGGTCTCATGCCGCCCACAGTTTATAGTGGCCGATATACCACAGCGAATGGAGATTTTCATTCCTGATCTTCAAATTGCATGTCAATGTCGGCCGCTGTTCGTGGTGCACTGGTGATTTTCACCATCTAACTATCGTTGAAAGAATGATTTCATCGACGATAGTCAGCTAGACAATTAACTAACGGAATTCAGGTTCTGTGGTTGGCTGCTGCATCAGTTAGCGGCTGGCTGTTCTGTTGAGCAGGCTTAGATATGCTTCGCGATTTCATGCTGACCGACTTGTAACAGTCCTGCAGGCAAGAGCAACGAGATTCCAACACGTGTACATCCTACCAAGCAAGGCCTTACAGAGGAGTCAAAGGATGAAGAGTGATAGTGAATTGAAACGCGACGTCGAGAGTGAACTGCAATGGGAGCCAAGTGTCGATGAGGCTCATATCGGAATAAGCGCTAAAGACGGTATTGTGACGTTGACTGGACATGTGCCTTCGTTCGGAGAAAAATTCGCAGCCGAAAGAGCTGCCAAGCGAGTGTTTGGCGTAAAGGCGGTTGCCGACGAACTGGACGTGCGGCTACCAGGCAGTGCTATGCGAACGGATGAAGACATTGCCCGAGCATGCGTTAGCGCTCTGAAGAACTCCTACTCTATTCCCGATGACCACATCAAGATCGTGGTGAACAACGGTCGGGTGACGCTTGATGGAGAAGTGGAATGGAAATATCAACGCGATGCAGCATACGATGCCGTACGCTACATTTCTGGCGTTATCGCCGTAATCAACAAGCTTACAATCAAGGCCCACGCCTCTCCGAAAGATGTGAAGAACAAGATCGTGGCAGCCTTCCACCGCAGCGCTGACGTCGACGCTCGAAGGATCGATGTTGAAACGCACGATGGCAAGGTCACTCTTCGTGGCGACGTGCGTTCATGGGCGGAATTTGAGGTGGCTCAACACGCGGCCTGGGCAGCTCCCGGGGTAACCGCAGTCGACAATAAGATGAAAATCAATCCCTAGTATTGATAGCCTGCGTCCGATCTCGCTGGTCTTGCGACCGTTCGGACCACGCCTCGGAGGCTGGGATCTGTATGACTTTTCGCTGACTGTCAGGGCGTCGTTCCTTCTAGTAAACTCAGCGTTAATTGGGGGGCAGGAATGGCGCTTGTTTCTTGGACCGCTAGGCCCGAAATGGCCATTTCCAAACTATCAACTCCACTTGGGAACCCCTTGCGACAGCCACAGCAGCCACGGCACTGCTCCATCAAGTAGAAAATGCGAGCACAAGAAGAGCATGTGCCTTTCCATGTCGCTTCGGCCGGAGGATGGTCGAACGATGGTGCGCGTGCCGAAATACGGAACTCCAGTATGAGACACAGTCCGCGTCGCTAGATCAATTTACTTGATTTCGAAATCGTCGAAAACAACCCAAACTGGCCAACGCGAGCGTCACCAACAAACTGCTGGCTGGCTCAGGAACGCTCTCCAATAGGACGTTGTCCAGACCAGGGTAAGAGGTAGTATTTGCTCCAGAAGCATAGGGGCGAAAGATGATCCAGGGAAGTGTATTAGCACCGGCGGGTGCGGTAAAGTTAGCAGTCACGAATTCCCAAGCATCCGCGCCTGTCGTTGGGGCCAGCGTAACTAGGTGCACCGCCCCAGTCAGCGAGTTCGAACTGTTGAGCAAAATTTCATAGGAGCCGGGATTGTTGAGATCAAATCGCTTCGCCTGCCGAATATACGCACTAATAGAGTATTCAACGTTCGATTGAAGACTTTGGGCGAGAAGTTGCCCGAACGATTCTGTCAAAGACGTCGAACCGGCCCCTGCTACCCATCCCAGGCCGTCTTGCGCCGCAACTCCGTTGAAATTCCCGAATATGCCGGGAGGCAATCCGAACGAACCGTCGGTACTGTACAGGTCAGGCGAAGTGAAATCAGTAGCCTGCCAACCGGGCGGCATGACGCCCTGTGCGCCGGCTGCATAACCGCTTTGTGCTTCAAAACTAGCATTCTGTAGAAGACCTGCCAATACTTGCGAAGTCAGGGAACTGCAGATGATCAGTGCTAGGCACTTGTACCTCGTGTTCATGTCAATCCTCAAAGAGCTTGGGTGCGCATACTTCCCCCTAGCAATTTCTGTTAAGGGGCGCGTGGCGAAAATCTGTGGCTGCACAACGCGACAACGTTCGGGGAACAAACAGCGACGGACCGATTGTCGTTGATCCCAGCGGATACTAATTTCTACGTGCACGGGATCGATTACAACTTCGGTGACTGGCAATATTTTGTTGGTTGGGAGAAAGCGTGACATCGCGGTAAGTCGCATTTTGTAATGGCGGATTCCGCCAAGATGCTACGGGTCGAAATTGCCTACATGCAATGACCGGCTAGCGGAAATCACTACCTGAAAAATCGAAGTGGTCTCGATTGGTTGCATGATCGCGAATGGAAACAATCGTGTGATTAGCGCAAAGCAACTCTTCCCACGACACCAAGTCTATCGCGCAGTCCGCACATCTACCAAGGGAGCCGGGTTATGTTGTATTCAAGACATTCCTTCCGGCCATCTTGCCTTCTCCTGAGGTTGACTTTAAGTCGCGTCATTTTAGGTGTCGCTGTGTCCGTGAATCCTGGGCTACCTCAGACAGCGGACGAGGCAGGTGAGATATTGCAGTTGTTCAATGTTCGAGAAAACACTTTCTTAGTTCAGACCCAGAACCTTGATTCTTAGTCTGAAGGGAGCGGATCACTACCTATGTCCAGCAAACACCTGTTATTCAGGGAGGCAGCACGCGAAAAAATCATGCGCGGAGTTAATGCATTGACCGATGCGATCCGAGTGACGCTCGGGCCAAAGTCAAAGTCGGTGTTAATCGCAAAAGAATGGGGGCGACCGATTGTCTGTAACGACGGAGTGACAATCGCCAAGGAGTTACAATTGGCGGATCGCGACGAAAACCTTGGCGCCCAGATGCTTAGAGAAGCAGCCGAGAAAACTGGTGACACCGTCGGTGATGGAACGAGCACTGCCACAATCTTGGCTCACGCAATTTACACCGAGGGCGTGCGCAATGTCACGGCAGGTGCCAGTGCCATCGATCTCAAACGTGGTCTGGATCGCGGTCTAGGGGCCGCAGTGACTGCGATTAAAGCCCTGTCCCACCCTGTCGTAAGCCGCAAGGAAAAGGCGCAGGTGGCGACGATCTCCGCACACAACAATGCGACACTGGGCGAACTGGTCGCGGATGCTATGGAAAAGGTGGGTGGCGAGGGCGTCGTCTCCGTTGAAGAGGCCAAGGGAATTGAAACGATGTTGGAAGTCGTGGAGGGAATGAAGTTCGACCGTGGATACTTGTCTCCCTATTTTGTTACCGATACTGAGAAAATGGAGGCTGTACTGGAAGATCCGGCCGTGCTGCTTTACGAAAAGAAGGTCAGCCAAATCAAAGATGTTATCCCGTTGTTAGAGCAGATGGCACAAACACGCAAACCGCTGGTCATCGTTGCCGACGATATCGACGGCGAAGCGCTGGCCACACTGGTCGTGAACAAGATTCGCGGAAACCTTGCTTGCGTTGCGGTAAAGGCTCCCGGCTATGGTGACCGCCGCAAAGCTATGTTGGAAGACTTGGCAATTCTCACCGGCGGCAAGTTCATTGCTGAAGAACTTGGCTTGAAGTTGGAGAACGTCAAACTTGAAGACCTTGGTAGAGCACAAAGAGTCGTCAGTTGTCGGGACTCGACGACGGTTATCGGCGGCGCTGGCAATCGGAAGGACATTTACGATCGATGTCAAGAGATTCGCAAGCAGATCGAAGTGACGACTTCCGATTATGACCGCGAACAACTTCAAGAGCGGTTGGCCAAGTTGGCCGGAGGCGTGGCAGTCATCAAAGTGGGGGCCCCTTCAGAAGCGGAGATGAAAAGCCGCAAGGAGGCGTTGGAGGATGCCATCAGCTCTACTAGGGCCGCGATTAGCGAAGGCGTTGTACCGGGCTGTGGACTCACGCTTCTACGAGCAATCCAAGCGGTCCAGCACGAAGAAACAGCTTGCGATGGCGATGAGCGTACCGGTCTAAGAATTCTCAAACGCGCGCTCGAAGCTCCCACCCGACAAATCGCCGAAAACTCCGGCGTCGACGGCGGAGTCGTCGTAGCTCAAATGCGCGCCGGCACAGGCAATTACGGCTTAGATGCGGCGCAAGATCAATATGTCGATCTAGTTGAAGCTGGCATCATCGATCCAACAAAGGTCGTGCGTACTGCACTTGAGAACGCCGTTTCGGTAGCAAGCGTACTGTTGTTGACCGAAGCGACAATGACCGAAGTCCCTGAAACGGATGCTATTGCACGGAAGAATGAAGCGATCGACGGATTGTAGCTAGCAAACACCAAGTTCTGCTTTCGAATCCGAGCTTATGACATGGTGGAATCCTCGATGAAAATTTGGACAATCATCTGATGCATTCGGAGAGTCTTTCATTGCAGAATATAGCGCGCGCCGACGCACAGGTGTGTTGCCGATGACATAGTGGTTCCAGCGGTCATCGAATTCAATGTAGTTAGGATCTGTGATTGACCTTACAACTTCTCTCGCCGACGGTAGGATAATGAAACTCCATAACGTCCACTATCTGCTATTGCTACCACTTACCATTTTCGGTCTAGTCGGTTGTATGGAAAAGGCTGCTTCAACCCAGCAAACTGAGGCTGTTTGCAGCGTTATCACATCGCAACCCAATCAACCACTACGAATCTCAAGCAATACCGGAGCCACGGCTACCGTCAATTCGACGAATCAGGACGGCTAATCGTTCTCAAGATCAGCTCCGCAGGCAACGCCCCAACTGCACGATTCGATGTGCGGCGTTGCAAGCCAATGGGACAAGGAACTCGAGGGCTGATGTGTTCAGGGAGCGGTTTCAATGACTAATGGCTGCCGAATCGCTTACTTTTCCATGGAAATTGGACTCCAACCGGACATTCCGACCTATGCCGGCGGCCTGGGTGTACTGGCCGGCGACACCGTGCGTGCGGCTGCCGACTTGCAAGTTCCCATGGTTGCCGTGACGTTGTTGCATCGCCAGGGATATTTCTTTCAGCGCTTTGATCCATCCGGCTGGCAAGTCGAAGAACCGGTGCGCTGGGCGATTGACGACCTATTACAACGTAGCGAACGAATAATTCCGGTGGTGATTGAAGGTCGTCAGGTAAAAATACGCGTCTGGAAATTTGATGTCGTAGGTGTGAGTGGCTTTATCGTTCCGGTCTATCTCCTAGATACAGATGTGGAGGAGAACGACGAGCAAGATCGGAAGATTACGAACTGGCTATATGGTGGTGATGACTTTTATCGGTTATGCCAGGAAGTGGTTCTAGGGATTGGCGGCGTTCGGGTATTGCGAGCCCACGGGCATAACTTGATCGAACGATTTCACATGAACGAAGGACATGCAGCTTTGTTGACAATCGAATTGTTGCGTGAGCAGCGCGAGCGGGCCGGTGGGAAGATGCTTGAGCTGTCGGACATGGAAGCGGTTCGCCAACGATGCGTGTTCACGACACATACACCGGTTTCTGCTGGTCATGACCAGTTCTCGCTCGATCTGGTCGACCGAGTGCTCGGCAGCCGCGAAGCTTGCGAACTGCACGATCCGGTCTGCCATAACGGCCGCCTGAATATGACATATTTGGGGCTAACGATGAGTCGTTACGTGAATGGCGTCGCCAAGATGCACGGTGAAACCACCCAGCACATGTTTGCTGAATACAAGATCGACTCCATCACGAACGGCGTTCATGCGGCTACTTGGACTAGTGATGCGTTTGCACGACTGTTCGACCATCACATCCCAGGCTGGCGTTCCGATAGTTCGAGCCTCCGTTCTGCTGTGGCTATTTCGTGCACTGAAGTCTGGGGAAGTCATCGGCAATCAAAGATGGAATTGATGGAAGTAATCAATCGCGATACCAATGCTGGCTTCGACGTCGATCATTTCACAATCGGATTTGCTCGCCGCGCAACGGGATACAAGAGACCGGACTTGATTTTCGAGGATGTGCAGCGACTTCGCGAAATCGTCAAGCGTTGCGGCCCCATTCAAATCGTGTTTGCCGGTAAGGCCCACCCCAAGGACGACCTTGGCAAGCGGTTAATCCAAAACATCATTCGTCAGGCGGAGCAACTGAAGGGGCACATTGCAGTCTCGTACTTGCCTAATTACGACATGCGTTTAGCAAAATCACTGGTAGCCGGTTCGGATTTGTGGCTCAATACGCCGCAGCCGCCCTTGGAAGCTTCCGGAACTAGCGGTATGAAGGCTGCGCTCAATGGCGTACCGTCTCTGAGTGTACTAGATGGATGGTGGATTGAAGGCTGTATCGAAGGGGTTACGGGGTGGGCCATTGATGATGGTCAAGCATATTTGCGATCGCAGGTAGCCTGTTCGCTGTACGACAAACTTGAGCAAACGATTATCCCCATGTATTACAACGATCGGGGGCGGTTCATCGACGTGATGCGTCACACAATTGCACTGAATGGTTCATTTTTCAACACGCATCGCATGATTCAGCAGTATGCACAGAAAGCCTATTTGTGATGGCCTGCCCACAAGCTCTATTACGCGTTCTTGAGCAGGTCCGGGAAACGGACTTGGTATTGCTCTGGCCGTTCGAGATTGAGCAAGCCTTCGAGCTGCCCTTTTGTGCCAGTTCAAAAATCTGCTCGATCAGCCCGCTATCGGCGTTGTCGGTTGACTTGTCTCGTCAACTTGTGCCCGGGTCTGCGACTTTTCCGGTTCTCTAACGCCTGCTTCCAGAATCTCCAATTCTTCGCGACCGACTTGCAGATTTGCTTTGGCGGCAGCTTGATTAGCAGTTGCTTGGTCTAACTCATCGCCCGATATGGCTTGGGTTTGGCGCAAAATAGACAAGCCAACGAACTCGCGTTCCGCCAGCTCAGACTGTGCTTCAGCGACAACTACTCGGTTGCGAGCGGCCGCAATTTCTTGCTTGCGAGGTCCTTCTTCGGTCAGGCTTAATGGGGCCACCAGTTGTCGGTAACGGGCTTCAAACTGGTCGATCTCTTCAGGACGAAAGCCTGCCTGCATTTTCCTCCATTCGGACTCACGGGCCGCCAGCTCGGCTGCGGCTTGCTGGAATCGTTCTCGCAAATCAAACGGCTCGAACTCGACCAACGGTGTTGCCTGGACGACTGTGTCTCCTTCTTTGACCAACATTTGGCCTACGTGACCTCCCAATCGCGAACCTACGTGAATCTGGTCAGCTTCCAGCATCCCAGATACAAACTCGGACGGCGTTCGGAACTGGCTATACAGAATGCGGCCAATCAATAAAGCCATGGCAAGAGCGATTAAACCAAGTTGCTTCCACATAAACCAGCCAATTGTGTGAGACTCGTTTTCATTGCACGAGTTGGTTCGATTCAGGGCCGGCCAAAAATTCTCGGACAGCCTCTGTTACATTCCACTTTGGTTGTTGCTCCTCTTGCAACAAGCGATGAGAGCCTAGAATCACAACAGGCGGACTTCCACTGAGCTTGAATGTACTGTGGCAGCCCATTTCGAGCACATCGGACAGAAATACGATTTCGTTGGGCAGAGAAGTCGTTAGGTGAAGGATGTTCATTTAGTGGGACTACCAGCATCCGCCAGTGAAAACGGGACTTTTCGTCACAACGGGACATGTTGGTGCGCGCTCCAAGAGTAGGTTTACCAATACAATAACTTTTAGGAGGTTGAGCAATCGAGCATCGCTCTACAATTTTCGCAAGTGAGATTATTCCACACGCGATTTCCACGCGAACTTCCGGAAGTGTCGTGAAAAACTGGAGCCCAACTGGCATAGCTGTTGCCGCTGGATGAGATTGAGAGGCATTGCTTCAATCACGTTTGGGAGGCTTGCGGCGGCAATCAAACCTAGGCAGTGCGCGTCCTGAGCTTGAACGGACGAACCAATTTCCGAAAAATGAAAGAGTGATAATGCACCATGAAAATTGTTTGGCAGAGACATCAGGAAGAAAACCGATTGTTGTAATCATCGGTGGCGGTTTTGGGGGACTTCAAGCGGCCAGAAGCCTGCGCCGGGCAACTGCTCGGGTAATCTTGGTGGATCGACACAACTACCATCTGTTTCAGCCCTTGCTTTATCAGGTGGCTACGGGGGGACTGTCGCCAGCCAATATTGCTTCTCCGCTCAGGTATATCCTTCGTAAGCAAAAGAATTGCGAAGTATTTCTCGGCGAAGTCGTCGATGTTGATTTCAAGAATCAACGCATCCACCTGATTGACGGCCAACTCGAATATGATGAACTGATTGTCGCCGCAGGGGCTACTCACAGCTACTTTGGGCGAGACGAATGGAGTCGCCTTGCACCAGGGCTGAAAACAATCTCAGATGCCATTGAAATCCGGCGGAGAGTTTTTATTGCCTTCGAAGCAGCCGAACGTGAGCCTAATCCTGATATTCGCCAGGCTCAGCTCACTTTTGTGATCGTTGGTGCTGGGCCTACCGGCGTGGAACTGGCCGGTACGTTGTCCGAGATTGCAAGGCATACGCTCAGAAGTGATTTCCGACATATCCAGCCGGAGGAAGCCCGCATCCTGCTGATTGAAAACGCCGGACAGGTGCTCTCTAGTTTTCCTCCCGAATTGCAGAGAAAGGCGGAGGATAGTATCCGCAAACTCGGAATCCAGATCCTGACGAATACCAAAGTCACGGAGATTACGAAGGACTCTGTGCGATTAGCTGCAGAAGGAGGTGAGACAATCATTGCCGCCCGAACAGTTCTATGGGCTGCGGGCGTTGCCGGCAATTCCTTGGGGCGAATCATTGCAGGACATTGCAACATCGAGACGGACCGAGCTGGTCGCGTTCCTGTGAAATCCGGCTTAACTCTCGCCAGCTATTCCAACGTCTATATCATCGGCGACTTGGCGCTGTGCCTGGACGATTGTGGAAAGCCGCTACCGGGGCTGGCACCTGTGGCTATGCAGCAAGGATCGTACGTTGCCAAAGCCTTAATCGAAAAATGGCATGGTAGGTCGGCCAACGTGGGCTTTCAATATCGCTCACCGGGCATCATGGCAACGATCGGCCGATCTGCGGCGGTTGCCCAGCTGGGTAACCGCCAGTTCTCTGGACAAGTTGCCTGGTTGTTATGGTTGGTAGCGCATCTGTTGCAGATCGTACAGTTTGAGAATCGTCTGCTGGTGTTTTTGCAATGGGCTTGGAACTACTTTACCTTGAGCAGAAGTTCGCGGATCATTACAGGTGATGATCCCGTCGAATTGGTCGCACCCATGGATGGAACTCGGTTGACAGACTCAAATTCTCATTGAGTTTCATTAACGCAATGGCAACGTTGGCTAGACGTGTTTCACGTATGAGCGCCCTCGTTTCTGGTCAAGTCATTGTGCTACTATCGGCAGGCTGCGGATTGCAGTGGCCTTCGGAATGGCATTCTGGCTGCTATATCATGAGCTCGCTACCATTCGTTGTGCCGATCTTGTCCAGTGTTCCACTGGGGATTGTGTTGTTGGCGCTGGCAAGTGCTTATTTTCTGTTTTGTGCTTTTGGTCAACTGTCGGCTCACGTGTTCGGAATCAACTTTCAACCTCCACCGCTGGGCGTTGGCTGGATGCAGACTGTAATAGTTGTTTGTGATTCCGTGTTGGCTTCAGCGGCACTCTATGTTTTGTTGCCTCCCTATGTTGCCTCGGTTTTCTTCAGTTCTCCGCGATTTACTTGCTGGCAGTCTTTGTGGCAATGTTGAGCCATGTGCCAGGCGGGCTGGGAGTACTTGAATGGTACTCGTAACGATGCTGCCCGATTTAAGCCATGGCCTGTCACATCTCTGTTGGCCCACCGCATGATCTACTATCTGTCGCCCCTGATATGCGCTTTGACCCATGGCGCATGGGCCACACTTTGTGAACAGGGGCAACAGGTGAGTGGATAGATCGCTAACGCCGGAAAGGTGGCGAAACTTATCAGCCCCGAATCATTACGGGCGGCGTTTTTGTACCGAAGTTGATTTTGCTGATGTCCGGCGCGCTCACCGCAGCGGAAGGCAGAATGCAGCTTCTTCGACGGGCATTACCCCTTCCGATCGTGGAGTTGTCGCTTTTTGGGGAGCGTTGCGGAGGCATATTGCTACTGCTGGCGCGGGCACTGCACAGGCGCATTGATTCGGCCTGGATAGTTGCAGTTGGGTTAATTGTACTAGGAATTCTAGTATCCTTGACCAAAGGATTTGATTTCGAGGAGGCGATTGCTCTGTCGGTTCTGCTTGCCGCACTTCTCGCCAACCGCAAGCATTTTTTTCGAGAGTGGCGTTTATTTCCCTCACCTTTGAACTTGAGCTGGATGTTGGCAATCTCCATGGCGATTGGACTGATCATCTGGGTCATCTCATTGGCTTATCGCCATATCGAATATCAACACGAGCTGTGGTGGAGTTTTGCCTGGCACCACGATGCACCGCGATCCATGCGCTCGCTGATAGGTGCCTCGATTGTTGTCGCTCCGCCGTTGGACTCTGGAGTGTTACCTCGATCTCAAAGACCCGAACTCGGTAACGCACAAGAATTTGCAGAGGTGTCGAGAATTGTGGCCCAAACAGCGTCTACAAGTGCGCAATTGGCTCTGTTGGGTGACAGACGGTTTATATTCAGTCATGATCGACTGGCGGTGGTGATGTTCGGCTGATCCGACAGAAGTTGGGTGGCACTGGGCGATCCCCTCGGGCAGAGAGTTCGGCGGACGATGCAGCCTGGAATTTTCGCGAAGCCTGTTATGCGGTCAGCGTGTGGCCAGTGTTCTATCAAGTGGAAGAATCATCGCTAGGGCGGTATGTGGAGATGGGACTCAAGCTGGTGAAGATCGGTGAGGAAGCCAAGGTTCCGCTGTCGACGTTTTCGTTGAATGAAAGCGATAAGAAAAACTTTCGACGCACGCAGAAAAAAAATGGCGGATGCGGGCATACGTTTTGAAGTCGTGCCAGCAGCAGAAGTACCCCCACTATTACCGGCTCTCAAGGATATTTCCGACGTTGGTTAGGCAGTAAATCGCATGCGGAAAAGAGATTCTCATGGGGCTGTTTCTCTGTGCCCTACCTATTGAAATACGACATGGCAATTGTCCGAAGCCGTGAAAATGAGCCAGTTGCATTTGCCAACTTGTGGCAAGGTAGGCGAAACATGAGTTATCCGTTGACTTGATGCGGTATTTGCCCGGTGCTCCAAACGGCGTGATGGAGTTCTTATTCATTGAGACCATGCTCCTGGGAACAGAGCAAGGATACGAGTGGTTCAGTTTGGGCATGGCTTCATTGGCGGGTATTTCCACACATCGGCTGGCGCCCTTGTGGAACCGGCTGTCACATGCGATGGTTCTCCACGGAGAGCGTTTTGCAATTTCCAGGGTTTGCGAGACTACAAGGACAAGTTCAATCCGCGATGGTCAGCCAAGTATCTTGCTTGTCCAGGTGGATTGGTGACTCCGCAGGTATTGACGGATATCGACGCTGATTTTCGGAGGACTCCATAGCTCATTGCACCGCTAAAGACATTGGCAAAGCAAGCTAGATTGATTGGCGTCGATAGACGAGCAAGACGGATTCTACATTTTGGACTAGTAACGGTAGGCAATTAGCGGCAATGCTAGCTTGTGGCTGAAACTTTTACGAATGATCTGGACCGGGCTGAAGAAATTCGCTAAATGGCCAACAAGAGTAGCTGTGTGGATTCAGGGTGGGCGTCGCGCGGCCGGGCTTCGGTAAGCGGTACTTTGTCGCGAGATTCTGTCGTCAAGCAAACAGTTGAGGCGCCGAGATGTTGTTCGCGTTTTGCCAGAGCCGTCAATTTCAGCGTAAGAATCTGCGGTGGTCGCTGCAGCTTGGTCTTCGGACCGCCTGGGCGTGTCTCTTGATTGGTGCGATGTCGGCATCTGTCGTATTCGGACAGCAGTTGGTTCTGCCTGAATTTCCCGCCGCACAGCCGATGAACCCGACAACGATGAACCCGGCTAGGATGAACCAAGCCGTGATGCCACCCGGCGCTGGTGTGTCACCTGTTCAGGAGCTTCGACAACACAGTGCGGGGCAGCCGACTCCCGGTCTGCCTACATCGCAACTGCGCGATGCTCAACAGTTTACCTCTGGCTTGCCTTTTGTAACGCCCGCTCAAGGTCGCTATCCAACGTCACCATACATGGGGCCGCGGTCGATGCCTATTTATCAAAATGTAGGCCATCAGCGCCCGACACCGGGGATGCCTGTGTCACAGAGTCAGCTGCAAGGTCAACGCGCTCAATTACCGCAATATCAAACCACTGCCTATCAAGCGCCGAATTTCTCCAACAATCCGACACCGGGTATCTATCCTACATCCGCTCAGCAGTGTCAGGTACTGCCTCCACCTTCGCTGCCTGCGGATGGTCGAGTTCCAGGAGCCTACGTGCCTCCGACGTATACACCTAATTGGAACCCAAGCATGTACTCGCCCAACAATTCAGGGTACAGCCCGATCTTCACGATGGGCCAGGAGAATTACAATGTCGTTCTGGGGCGAGGCATCGTTGGTCAGCCGACAGTCTACGTTCCTGGTCAGTATGTGCGCAATTTTCTGCGTTACATATTTCCCTAAAGGCGCATGAGCGGTCGCCCGCTCATGCGCGATCGTTCCAGATGCTGGCCAGGAAGTTGGTGTGCCTTCCCAAGCCGCACCAATCGCACTCAAAGTTTAGTTTGGTACTTTCACATGCTCTGGGCCATAACGACTTGTTTACAGCGGCTTGCACGTCACGCCCTGCGTAGCCGCGGGCGATTCCATGTTCAGTTCGGTACGGTGGCTAGTGTCTGGTTGGTATCAATTCTGATGGCCACTGGCTGCGGAATCTATTCGCGGGTTTTGGCCGAAGGGCCGAGTACGTCGCTGGCTCCAATAGACCTATCCGAGTTTCGTAGCGGAATTCAGCATTGGCGCAGAATCCGTGACGAAAGTCGGTTTATCACTCCCCTGCCCGATCAGCCATCGTATGCTGAGCAACAAGTCGCGGAAATCCTTGCCAATATCTTGCTGTTTCAGCGGAGCAACGGTGGCTGGCCCAAAGATTACGACATGACGGCCATCTTGACCGATCAGCAACGCCAAGCTGTGCGGGCTACTCGTGACAAGCAAGATACCTCATTCGACAACGGCAATATTCATTCGCAGGTCCACTATCTGGCGCGGGCGTACACGCAGATGCCCGACCCCCTGTGGCGTGAGGCTTGCGAGCGCGGTTTGGATTTCATTCTCCAGGCACAGTACGACAATGGTGGATTCCCGCAACGATTTCCCCATCCGCAGAATTATCAAGCTCACATTACATTTAACGACGGTGTAATGATTGGGAATCTACAGGTACTGCAGTTAGCGGCCCAGGGAGACGCTCCGTTTGCCTGGTTGGACGACCATCGCCGCCGCAGCGCGGCTGACGCGGTTCGGCGGGGCATTGAGTGCATTTTGAAGTGTCAGGTTCGCGTCGATGGTACTCTCACTGGTTGGTGCCAGCAACACGATCGATATTCGTATGAGGCTCAGCCGGCACGCACCTTTGAATTGGCGTCACTGTGCCCCCAGGACACCACCCAGATCGCACGCTTTTTGATGCAACAGGCCGAGCCCAGCGACGCCATGGTCGCGGCAGTAGATGCGGCTGTACATTGGTTGCAGTTGGTAAAAATTGAAGGTATTGAGGTCGCTAAAGTTCCAACAGAGACAGTGTCTTTCGAGCGACACGATGCGGATTTTGATTTAGTTGTGCTGGCTAACCCAGACGCCAAACCGATCTGGGCACGACACTACGAGATCGGCACGAACCGCCCTATCTTTGCGGGGCGCGATGCGATCAAACGTTACGCGCTGGCGGAAATTGAACGCGAAAGGCGCACCGGCTCCGCCTGGTATGGTCGGTGGCCAGCGGAGCTGCTGAAGACGGAATACAAAGCGTGGCGCCAACAATGGCCATCCCATTGATCCATTGGATTAGCAATTATAGCCAATTCAAGTTTCAAACGCTGTTTCGGTCAATGGCTAGCATCGAAATCGACCTTGAAGCGCGGTAGCTCACTCGGCTACAGTTGGGCGGCCAATGTGCGCGAGCCGTGGGGTCAGCATGTCTGCTGCCTTTTGAATCGCTCGCCCTTTCACAAGGATACGGACGTGAAAACCGCTGTGCTTGCCACCAGATGTGGGTTGACAATCTGCTTGATCGGCCTGCCTGTGCTGTGTGGCTGCGGATTCAACAGCATGGGGCAGAATACGATGGGCACGAGGTTGTACCAACAAGGTCGGTATGCCGAAGCGCTTCAGCATTTTCAAGCGGCACAGGCCTCGGATCCAACGAATTCAGATGCGTATTACAACTTGGCATCGACTTATCACAAGCTGGGGGTAGCTCAAAAAGATGCCAAGCTAATCGAGCAGGCCGAGTCGCTGTACCATCAGTGTTTGGACCTCCAACCGAATCACGTTGATTGTCATCGCGGCTTGGCGGTCATGTTAGCAGAGTCGTCGCGACCGGATGCCGCCATGCGACTCCTGAAGAATTGGTCGGCTCGGAATCCCAACATGCCTGACCCAAAGATCGAGTTAGCTCGACTGCATCAAGAATTCGGGCAAGTCAAAGTCGCCGAGCAATATTTGGACGAAGCCTTGGCGATGAACCCCAACGATGCTCGTGTGTGGGCGCACAAGGGGCAACTGCGCGAGTCATCTGGTGACATGAGCCAAGCGCTTTACAACTATCAGCAAAGCTTGTCGATTAACAACATGCAGCCCGAGCTGTATCAACGAGTCGCCTCGTTGAATGTCAAGTTAGCGCAACAAGGCATCGCCGGAGCTGGTACCTGGACCGCGCAAACTCCTCCACCGTCAACCGGCGGCGCGTCTCCACGGTACTAGAAGGCCACAGCTTGCTGGTGGATACGGTCAAGCCAAGTGGCAATGTTCGCTCATGCCAGACTTTAACAAAACTGGCCGGTGGTTTAGTTTGCGAGGCAACATTACTGTCTTGCCAACACCAATTCGTGCTGACCGGCCGGCAGTGCGACTTGGAGGAAGAGTTCATTCGGGATGGCCACTGGCAATTCAACGGTCTGACAACGAATGATCCATTGTCCATCGTTGAATTGGCGAATGAGCAGGGTACCAGTTTGCGATTGCCGGACTTGAACTTGAAGTCTTGAGCTGTCTAGCCATTGCCAAGTTATGGGTGTTGCCGTATCGAACGCCTGGTTGGTGGGCAATGCTTCCGTTGGAATGTATTCGCACAACGGACGAGTTGCTGGAATGTCGCGCCAGACGAAGCCCGACGAGTCCTTTCTTACAAGTCGTTGATGAATCCCTAGTTCAGCCAGCACCGCATCGACTTCGGGTTGATCGATCGACAGATCATCGTGAAGCGTCAACCATCTGCACAGTTTGGCCAGGGCTTGCGGTTGCAATGGTCCGCTGGCATGCAGAGCAGCCATTCCATCCCGAAGAGCCAGTTTGCCAATCAGGAATGTATTCTGTAATGCGAGTTGTGCGTCCATGTCGCTGGATGTCTCAGCGTTCAAGAAATCATTGATGTTGGCGCGAGCAGTATTCGACCAGCGGGCGAGTCGCGTGTGATGAACGCTGGCCGAATTCGACAAGTCGACCGGTGGCGTGGTTGCGACCCAGCGGCGACTACATACGGACAACTCAGCTAGAGTCAGCCCCACCACCAGCCACTTCCAGCGCTCTGACACAGTCCAACTCGCGGTTGCTGTGCCCCAACCTCCCCACCGTCTGGCGATGGTGGCTACACATCGCTCAGCCGCAGTTCCAGGTACTGTCGCTGTGACTGCCGTCAGCAGTACCAGCGGCCATAAGAATGAGAGCCACAAGTTGTTTACTACTGGCTGCAGTTTGGCGCTGCCCAGCATTCGATCGAAGGACGAATCGAGCTGGCTCTGCAACCAAGCATGCCACTGAGCGCCTGAGAAGTAAACGCACAAAAGCATTACTAGCCCAACGACGCTCAGCACTACTGTCAGCCGTAAGGCCAGATACGACTTCAACCAATCCTCATTTCGGTGGCAAATCCGGTCCAACTGACACGCGCCGACAACGCTCAGGCCGGCGCTAGTCCAGACAAACCATTTGGCCGGATAACGAAAATGGTCGTAGCCCGGCAAGATGCCGGTCATCCAACCGTAAAGGCTGAATGACGAATCGTGGGGAAGCTTGGCCGCCCAACCGGAGAACCCAGCCATGTTCAAAACATCGCGCAACAACCACAGCGGTGAATAGTTACCTAGGGCGGCAAGCAGTGCCACTGCGGCCATCCAGGCCAGAAATCGTTCGGCTGGCTGGGCAGGTTTTCGTCCAGTTGATATCCAGCTCAATACCAAGAAAAAGGGCATCAAACCCATGTACAGCGATGGGATCCACATGCGGCCCTCGCTGCCGATGCAATCGACCCACCGCGAATGATCGGGCTGATAGTGGCCGCCGAATGTGGGCCAAATCAACGACGGCAAACTCCAAGGAGAGAGACTGAAGTTGTAGTTGTCTTGCTGCAGCGCCGGTAAAGACCCTGCCAGTATCGAAGCAACGTGAGGGTTCAGCGAATCGGTCACGCTGATGACTGCATCTGCTCGAACACTTACGTCCAGCCATTGACAGGCATAATATGCTTGTAGGCATGTCAAAAGCAAGATTGCTGCTGTACATATCGAGTTTAGTATCCCCCGGGCTGTCATCGGGTGTGTCAGCGATACGCTTGCCGACACAAGCGACTGCGACAAGTGTTGGTCGCCTGCGGCGTCACTCGATTTGAATGTGACGATCATCTTCAGCAAACTGGCAATTAACGCGATTAATATCAGGTGGTAAGCCGATTGCGGATCGCCGGCCAGCAGCATTAAGCTGGCGAACTGCGCCACGCTGACCAAACACCCAGCCATCGCGACAATTTGGATCCGCAAGCGCCGCGGGTGTGAAGTTACCAGCCATGCCACGATTGGCGTTAGTCCCCAGCCGATCCAGGCTGTACTGCACAGGTAAATCAGGTTGCTATGCTGAAACAAGACTGGACAGCTAAGGGTGAAGGCCAAGGCGGCCAGCCAACTCGCAGCGACGGAAACTTGCAACGTCCTGGCGAGTCGCAGTATTCCGCAGACCGACACTATAAAATGCACGAGCACGAATAGGCCAAACCGTTGCGATAGACCAAATCCAGGAATCAACCACACGAGTCGCAACGGATAATACAGTTGCCAAGTCGGCTGACCCGCAACAGATGTTCCAAGTCCTTCAGCGGCATTCCATTTTGGAAAATACTCGCCGCGCTGATAACACTGATCCAGCCAGTGATACTGCGGGTAATAAAAGTGATACCCATCCCGAAAGGCCGGTACGTGCGACTGCGCCCAGAAGGGACAGAGAACCCAAGCAAATGCGGCAACCAAGACTGGCCAAACCCATCGTTGATGCCAATGGCAACTGAATGCTTTTACCAACATGGTGTTGCTATGGGGCGGAGCGAGGTGTTTGCTGCTGCTCCTGCTGCAATGCTACCCATATCGTGTCCCGATGGGCCGAGAGACAAACCCGTAGGAGTCAAGTGTTAGTAGCAACCTCCCGCGAACAGGTGCCTACCGCGTAGCACCGGTGACGCGCTGTAGCGCTCGAGCCCGTTGCATGGCGCGACGGCGCGCAGTCACTTGGTCGGGTTGATCTTGTGGCATCGTGATGGCGGCATCGTTGGCTGCAGCCGCCATCTGTGAATTGATTTGGCTCACAGGAGTAACTCGCTCCGTGAGAATCGAAACCACGTTATTGCTGACCTGCACGAGGCCTTCTTCGACAAAGTATTGTTCGGTCGCCGCAGCGCCGTGAATCCTCAGCACGCCGTAACCCAATCGTCCAACCAGTGGGCTATGACCTTTCAGAATCCCCAATTCGCCGTCATACAACGGAACGGTAACCGAAGTTGCGCGGACATCAACTTCGGTCTTTTCGGGCGTGACTATGACGCACTGTAGTTCACTCATGACCTGGCTCCAGGGAATGTTTAGCGATCGGCAGGCGACAATTTCGCAGATGCCAGAATTGTCGCTTACTTACTGGCCATCTTCTTGGCTTGTTCTTCGGCCTGCTCGATAGCACCCACGTACATGAAGGCTTGTTCGGGCAAATGATCCCACTTGCCATCGCAAATTTCTTCAAAGCTGCGGATCGTATCCGAGATGGTGGTGATTTCGCCGGGACGGCCGATGAATTTTTCTGCGACCAAGAACGGTTGCGACAGGAACCGCTCGATCCGCCGAGCTCGATGCACAACCATCTTGTCGTCTTCACTCAGTTCGTCGACACCTAGAATGGCGATAATATCCTGCAGTTCGCGGTAGCGCTGCAGTGTGGTTTGCACGCGGCGTGCAATCGCATAATGCCGCTCGCCAACGTACTGGGGATCCAGGATACGGCTATTCGAAGCCAGCGGATCGATGGCCGGATAGATGCCCTTTTCGGAGATGGCGCGTTCCAGATAAATGAAGGCATCCAACTGACCGAAGGCGGTGGCAGGCGCTGGATCGGTAGGGTCGTCTGCCGGCACGTAGACGGCTTGCACCGACGTGATCGCCCCTTTCTTGGTCGAGGTAATGCGCTCTTGCAAAGCGCCCATCTCGGTAGCCAGCGTGGGTTGATAACCCACTGCAGAGGGCATGCGGCCCAATAGCGCGGATACTTCAGAGCCGGCTTGCGAGAAGCGGAAGATGTTATCAACGAACAACAGCGTGTCGGTTCCCGTCGTGTCGCGGAAGTATTCGGCCATCGTCAATGCGGCCAAGGCAACTCGCAGACGCGACCCTGGTGGTTCATTCATCTGACCAAACAACATGCAGGTCTGCTCGATCACATGGCGACCGGTGGTGCCGATTTCAGTTTCTTGCATTTCCAGCCACAGGTCGGTACCTTCACGAGTCCGCTCGCCGACACCTGCAAATACCGACGATCCTCCGTGCGAGCTGGCGATACGAGCGATCAACTCGGTCAAGATCACTGTCTTGCCCAGCCCGGCACCGCCGAACAGACCGGCCTTACCACCGCGAACAAAGGGCGTCAGCAGGTCGATGACTTTGATCCCTGTCTCGAACACTTCCGTGTTGGTAGATAGCTGGTCAACGGTGGGAGCGGCTCGGTGGATGGGCCAATAGTCCTCAGCCGGGCACGGGCCGCGCTGATCCACCGGCTCACCCAACACATTGAACACGCGGCCCAGAGTCGCCTTGCCGACTGGTACGCTGATCGGCTTGCCGGTATCCACGCAGTCCAATCCACGTCGCAGACCGTCGGTGCTCCCCAGAGCCACACAGCGGACGCGATTCCCGCCCAAGTGCTGCTGAATCTCGCCCGTCAAGTTGATTTTCACGCCCTTTTCGTCGGACGAAACTTTCACAGCGTTGTAGATTGGCGGAAGTTGACCTTCGGGGAACTCTGCGTCAAACGTCGAACCGATCACCTGCGTGATACGGCCGACTCCGGTCTTGGTAGCTGTCGCCATTGCGAATCCTCGATTGCACTAAAAAATTATTTGAGTTGATTGTGTTGTTAAAATTCAGTTGTCAACGGCCGCGGACGATCAATTCTCCAAGGCTTCAACCCCGCCGATGATTTCCATGATTTCCTGAGTGATTTTGGCTTGTCGAGCGCGGTTGTAGGTCATCGACAGTTGGCGGATGATCTCGCCGGCGTTTTCGGTTGCGCTCTTCATCGCCACCATTCGCGCGATTTGCTCGCTGACCGCTGCATCCAGAAAACACTTGAACAGCTTCACGCGAAAGCTAGCTGGAACAACGTCGTCCAGGATTGAACTGGCCGAAGGCAGAAATTCGTAGTTGGCTTTCATTCCCGTCGCTCCCCCGGCTTCTACCTGTGGCTGGGCAAACGGCAATAGCGTCTCGGAAACCGCAATTTGCTTGGCGCTGCTGACAAATCGGGTGTACACCACATCCAGGCGGTCCATTTGTCCGTTAATAAACTGGTCCATCAAGCGATCAGCGATCGGTGCAACGTCCTCGAATTTGGGTTCGTCATCGAATTTCGTGTACTCGTGGTTCAGCTTCAGTCCGCGAAACTTCATGGCGGTAATACCGCGCTTGCCGCTGACCTCCAGGCTCTGCTGAACTGCCTGTTCATCCAGGGCTGTTCGCGACTGATTCGCGGTGCGAATTACCGAGCCGTTATAACCTCCACACAAGCCGCGATTGCTGGTCAACATCAGCACGGTTGCGCGGCGAACGGCGGGGCGTTCGGCCAACAGCGGATGTGACACTTCCAGGCCCGCACCCGCCAGGTCACGAACAATCTGCGTAATTCGCTCGGTGTAGTCGTTGGCTGCCGCCGCTCGGTCCATCGCTTTCTTGAAGCGAGCCGTAGCGATCAACTCCATCGTTCGCGTGATCTTGCGGATGTTGCGAACGGACTTGCGTCGCTTGTCCAGTGCACGGGTATTAGCCATTGGCCTTGTAGCCCCTCTTGAACTCGGCGATGGCCGCCTTGATTCCCTCTTCGATTTCCGAGGTCAGGTCCTTGCTTTCCTCCAACTTGCTCAGCAGTTCCGCTTTGCGATCATGCATGAACTGCAATAAGCGCACTTCAAAGTCGGCGATCTTGCTGACCGGAACGTCATCCATGTGACCACGCGTAGCAGCATAAATACTGATTACTTGGTCCAATACGTTCATCGGCTTGTACTGAGACTGCTTAAGCAGTTCGACCATTCGGTAACCGCGGTCCAGACGCGACTGCGTCACCGGGTCCAAATCCGTTCCCAATTGGGCGAAGGCCTCCAGTTCGCGGAACGAAGCCAAGTCCAACCGCAAGCCACCGGCCACCTTCTTCATAGCCTTGATCTGAGCGGCACCACCTACGCGCGACACCGAGATACCGACATTCATCGCCGGTCGAATCCCTTTGAAGAATAGGTCGGGCTGCAAATAGATCTGGCCATCGGTGATCGAAATCACATTGGTTGGAATGTATGCCGACACTTCCCCTTCTTGGGTTTCGATAATCGGCAAGCTGGTCAGTGAGCCACCGCCCAGGGCGGCGGAAAGCTTCGCGGAACGTTCCAGCAAGCGGCTGTGGCAGTAGAACACGTCACCCGGATAGGCTTCGCGTCCGGGTGGCCGTCGCATCAGCAACGAAAGCTGACGATATGCGGTCGCCTGCTTGCTCAAGTCGTCATAAACGACCAATGCGTGCTGGCCATTAAACATAAAGTATTCGGCCATCGCAGTGCCCGAATAGGGGGCAATGTATTGTAGCGGAGCAGGTGTGCTGGCCCCGGACACGACCACGGTGGTGTAGTCCATAGCGCCGTGCTTGCGTAGAGCCTCGATCACTAGCGCGACTGATGAGTCCTTCTGGCCGATGGCCACGTAGAAGCACTTCACGCCAGTGCCCTTTTGATTGATGATCGTGTCAATGGCGACAGCGGTCTTACCCGTCTTACGGTCACCAATGATCAGTTCGCGCTGGCCACGTCCGATGGGCGTCATGGCGTCAACGGCCTTGATCCCGGTTTGTAAAGGCTCGCACACCGGCTGCCGTTCGGCCACGCCAGTAGCAATCAACTCCACGGGACGTTGTTCCGAGGATTCTACTGGGCCGCGACCGTCCAGTGGATTGCCCAGGGGATCAAGCACGCGACCGACCACACCGGGGCCGACAGGGACGCTCAACAGTTTGCCGAGTGCCTTGACTTCGTCGCCTTCGTTGATCGTCAGGTAATCACCCAGAATGATGATCCCGACCGAGTTCTCTTCCAGGTTAAAAGCCAAACCGATGACGCCGGAAGGGAACTGAACCATCTCACCAGCCATCACGCCGGACAGTCCGTAGACCCGAGCGATACCGTCGCTGACTTCCAGCACGGTACCTACTTCGCGAACGTCCATTTGACTTTCGAATGTCTCGATCTCTTTTTGAATGACCGAGGCGATTTCATCCGAATTGAACTTCATGCCGAACCTCTACGACCAGATATGATTGTTTGAAATATTTGCTTAGAAAATGATTACGAGGAAAGCAGCGCGGCGTATTGGTCGCGGATCGCTTTCTGAATACCTTGGGACACCGCCGACTGGATAGCAGCCATCTTGCCCATTACGCTGCCATCGAACACTTGATCTCCAACGCGAACTTGGATGCCGCCCAGTAAGTTCGGATCGAGTCGCTCGTCCAGGACAACTTCCTTGCCCAGCGACTGACTCAGACGTTGCTGAATCTGCCTTTGCTGCGACTCGGTTAGTGCAAATGCAGAAGTGACCACTACACGGATGCGACCTAACTGCTGATCGCGCATCTGCTTGGCGCACACTTGAATGGCTCGCAGTGAACCAATTCTGCCACGACGACACAGAACCTTGAAAAAATTCAGCAGCAGCTGATCCACGCGACCGCCGAAAATTCGCTCGATCAGCAGCTCTTTGTCAGCCTGGTTAACGCGTGGCGAAGCCAGGAGGCTCTCCAAGCCCGGGTGAGGGGTCAAGCATTGGTCGACTACCGCACCCAGTTGCTCGACGATTACGTCGACTGAGGAACCGGCGGCTCCCAGAATTGCCTTGGCGTACAAATTGCCAACCTGTTGGTCATCGCTGTCCAGAGCGGTTGGATGCAAGCTAGGATCGGTTTGACTCATGGGCCTGCCGGTTTGTGGCGAAACAATATTTGTGGCGAAACAATAGTGGAGTGTACAGTTGCAAGTCGGTAGGGGCTTCGCCTGCTAATTCTTGCTAGGCAGCTTGGACAACATCTCTTGGATCAGCGACTGGTGATCGGCAGCCTTGACTTCGCGACCAATAATCCGCCCGGCCAGCGACATGGCTATATCGGTCGAGCGTTGAGCCAATTCGCCCAGAGCAATCGTCTTGGCAGACTCAATCTCGGCAACCGCTCGTTCGCGATGTCGAGCCGCTTCCTCCTGTGCCGAGGAGATCAGACGCTGTCCAGTGGCCTCGGCGTCCTTGCGAGCATCGGACAGCATCTGCTGGGCCTCTGAGCTGGCCAAAGACAGCTTGGCTTCGTACTCGCGCAGCTTAGCCATCGCATCTTGGGATGCCTTTTCAGCATTGGCCAAATGGTTGGCGATCGACTTCTCACGCCGATCCAGACCTTCGGAAATTGGCTTCCACGCAAACGCCGATAGCACAGCCAGCAAGCACCCGAAGACGATTAGCGAAGCGATGGCCATCTCGGAACGCCACTCAGAGGGGTCTTCCGCCTGATCGGTCATGTTGACGTGCGTCGGATCGTGATCATCATGCCCGGCAGCCTGTCCGCTACCGTGGCCATGATCGCCGCTGTGACCATGATCGCCTGCGTGGCTCTGTTTGTTGGCCACTGCCGAAGATGGCTGTGCCGCGTCAGCATTGCCAACATCTGCCGTGTTTGGGGCGGCTGACGGGCTACTGGTCGCAGATTCGTCAGCCATTGCAGCGCAGCTTAGGCTTGTTAGCCAAACAAGAACACCACACTGGAAAACTCGACGAAACACACTCAACATGCTCAGCACCTTCAACGGAAAGTCAGTTCATCCAAATACGAATGGCCCAAGGCGATCAACAGCCACTGGGCTGTCGTCAGCCTGCTGTCGTCAGCCTATTGTGCAAACGGGTTCTGAGTCGAGCAGACCCACACGGCGTAAAACGCCAGACCTTCGATCAACGCGGCGGCGATGATCATGTTGGTTTGGATAGTGCCGGAAGCCTCGGGCTGGCGGCCCATGGATTCAACAGCACCTTTGGCCAACAGACCGATACCAATGCCAGCGCCGACTACGGCCAGTCCTGCGCCAACTGCACCGGGCATACCTACGGATGTAATGCCGTCTTGCGCCGAAGCCGGAACAGCCATGAGAGCGACCATACCGACGGCACGCATCGTTGTCATCAAGAATTTCTTCACCGAACAATCTCCTGTACAGGTTCTCTGAAAAAGGTTTGATTTTGAACTGATTAAACTGACTGGTTTACGGCGGGGTGTTCTCTGAGGCTCCCATACCCGGCTAGTGGTGATGGGTGGCGCTGGAGATAAACAAGGCCGACAAAAAGGTGAAAATGTAGGCCTGCAAGCAGGCCACGAATAGCTCCAGCATGCTCAACAAAGTTGACGCCAAAATGGAGATTCCGGCCGCCAGTCCCCACGAACCGCCGCTCATCGCGACCGCATGGGCTCCGAAGCCAATTCCCATAAATCCCAGCAATACTAGGTGGCCCGCGACCATGTTGGCCAGCAATCGCACCGCCAACACACCATGTTTGATAAACAGCGACAGCCCTTCAATCGCATATACCAAAGGAACGATGAAGATCGCTAGATAGAGGGGCAGACCCAATGAGGGCGCAAGGTTTTTCAAGTAGCCCAGGACCCCGAATTTGCGAATGCCTTGCACGAGGCCAACGCCGAAGACTACCAGAGCCATGGCACCGGTCAGTGCAAAGGTGCTTGTAGGCGCTCCGATCCACGGGATCATGCCCATCAGATTGCAGCCGAGCACAAAAAAGAAAGCGGTCCACAGCAGCGGCATGTACTTATCGGCATCGTGCTCGCCCATGGCCGGAACAACAACCTTATCGCGTACGAACAGCACGGTTGATTCCAGCAGGTTTGCCAGCCGTCCCTTGGGTGCCGCTCCACTCGAGATTTTGCCAGCCAGCCAGCGAAAGGCCAGAAACAACAAAATAGCAACTACCACCTCGACGACCATGTAACGAGTAATTCCAAAGCCGGATTGAACTTGGTAGGCGTTGCGGAGTGTGGCAAATGGCTGCGGAATGAAAATCTTCCCACTGAGCGCCTTGTTGTAGCCGTCCAGTTGCTGTTTGGACCAGCTTAAATTCGGCTGCTGGACGTACTCACCGGCCACTTCGCCGTGCTGATATTTCTTGACTAAAGCTTGCCACTGCCGGTGGGATTGTTCGTCACGGATCACTTCATACATCCACTTCAGTGGATAATTGGCATTTTGAGGCAGTTGCAGGTACGACTCGACAACATCAGCCGACTCAAGACCAACTTGATTCTTTGCCCACTTTCCAGATGCCAGTCGGAGACTTTCCATCTCGTCGAGCAAGTACTGCTCTAGTGGGCGGCCGTGCCGCGCGGCTTTGGCGTGTTGCCAATGCTTCCACTGATCCACCAGTCCATCCAACTGGACAGGCTGTTTGACGATGGCTTTCAATTCGTCAACCAGTTTGGCCGCTTCCCAATCTTGATAACCAGCATCGTTGCGGATGACCCACGCTCCATAGGCATCATAGAACTCACGCGAAGATTGGTAGTTCTTCTTCCACAGCGCGCGAGGAACTTCGAAGTAGAAGCTGTCCTTGATGTGCAGAATTGGTGAAGCCATAGCGCCGTTATCGGTATCAAGGGTAGGCTCGACTGCTGGCGCTCGCTCCGTTCACCCTTTGGGCAGCGCTAACCGGTCGAATTCCATGTCTTGGATTGAGACTGTCGGATTTGGAGCCAAGATTCTAATAGCAGCGTAACGAAATAACAGGTCAACAAGGCGCCAGTGAAACATTTTCTTTCTGCGCCTGGCCATAGATAGATCGTGAGTAGCGCAACTAGTGAAATCGGGAAACGCCACGCGATATCGACTAGATGTCCAACACGGCCCGTAAAAATGCAAATTCTAAAGGTTGCAGCGGGGAGGACGGCCAGCAGGTTAATCGCCGCAGCCGCAATTGACGGCCAGTAACACTCAACAATACTGCGACCATTTGACGCAAGTAATCCTCCGATAGTGGCGGACAAAAATGCCGCTAACGACAACAGGCAAGTCTCTAGGAACCAATGTTTTGCGCGAGTGCTTGCCGATACCACAGGTTCAATTCTCCGGATCGCGCAATGAGTTCTCGCGCTCCTTGGCGCCGTCTTGGCCATTCTCCGAGGGATCGGTGGTGGCTGCGTCCTCCCATTCCAGCGGTTTGCCCCGCGCCGGCGGCGTGAGCTTGCGAGCCAAGACAATTAGACCCGTTGTGCCCATCAAGAATCCCACCGCGAAACCGATGACTGCGAACTGCTGCGTGCCCAGTCGCCTATCCAGCATGGATCCGAGAATTCCAGGTATCACCATAACCAGAGTCACTGCCAGGGTGCGCGAGATCCATTGAGAGGCGTTTACCCACTGGGTCTCAGCCTCGGCGTGGTTTTTGTTGGGGGCCCGTTTGTCCATGTCAGTCGGCGGTCTGTCTAGGTCTCCAATACAACCCGAATAACCGATTTTTTGAGACAGCTTAGGAACTAAGGCTCCAGACTACTGACCGGCGTCTCATGTCTCCTTAAACCGTGTCGAGGCCGGCTAGTGGACGGGAAAGTTCCATTGGTCTCGCCGGTAGGCGATTCACCGAACTTTTGTAAGGCATTAATCTAGCAAAATTCGGATTCTCTTACATACTAGGCAAATGGGAGTTCTTGCGGCTGCAATGGAGCATCAGTTGGTCCGCAACGAACGCCAAACGGGGGGGCGCAGGTCTGTAGGAAAACAGAACTGACGGAGGTTTGCTGGTTCGAAAAAGCAGATACAGAGATTGCGTAATCTCGGTGACTATACCACCAAGGGAAATGAAATTGATTGCCAACCGTAAAACAAAGCGACCTGCTAAGCCGGTGGCAGCATCCCGCTCCAAGGGACCGGGAGTTGGAGCAGCCATAGCCAAAAAGAAAACCAAATCTGCGGCACGGCGCCAGAAGAGCAAGCCATCAGCTCCAATTTCTATGGTTCGAGGGACCTCAGGGGCGAAATCCACGAAACCAGAAGCGCGAAAGAAGTCTGGTGCCGGTACTACGAAGTTGGCAGCCAAGTCAAAACAACCCGCGTCAAAACATGGCGGCCAAAAGGTTACCGCTCGGCCAGCTGCTAAGCCAGTGGCCAAACAGGCACCCAAGAAGGTACCTGCCAAGCCTGGAAAGATCGCAGCTAAGGCGCCCAATGTAATCGCCAAGTCACAGCCTGCCGCTGACCGATCGAAGTCGCCCGCCAGCGGACAGCGACCTGGTTCACCTGTGCAAGTCAAGAAGGCGGGACTACAGGTAAAAAGGGATGGGGCGGTAGTAAAGCAGACCTCAAGCGCCAAGGTGCCTGCCAAGATTGCCTCACCACAGCCGACCGGTACTAGTCCGAAGGTACTCAAGAAGATCCGTCAGATGCAATTGCAGCGTGAAGCCTCCAAGGATATTGGCTATCGGCCGCGGATGGTGCAACCGCCTGGCGCAAACGATCCGGTTTGGGAAAAGGAGCCGACAGTCGATCGAATTGGCTTGTTTGTGCGCGATCCGTATTGGCTGCATGTGGCCTGGGACATCACTCGAGGAGCCGTCGATCGCGCGCAAGCGGCCTTGGCCGAGCAATGGCATAGTGCCAGACCAGTTATTCGGCTGATGAGGTTGGATGAGTCGGGTGTCAGTTCGACGGCGGAGACGATCCAAGCCGAGATTGAAATCAATGGCGGTGTTCGCAACTGGTACATTCCTTGGACCGGAGAGGTCGCCAGTTTTCGAGTGCAGGTTGGCTATGTAGCTGGGAATCGGCGGTTCCACATGATTGCAGTTAGCAACGTAGTGCGGACGGTGGCTGCCAATTCAGCCGAAGCCGTCGATCAGCACTGGACCAATCTTGGAGCCGAAGGAGAGAAGATCTATGCCCAGAGCGGAGGTTACAACTCTGAATTGGATACTGGCGAAATGAAGTATATGCTCGAACAGCGGCTCAACCGAAGTTTGGGAGCACCAGCGCTTGCAAAACTGGCGATCGCAGCCGATGGGCCGTATCGACAACGAGCGGGATTTCATTT
This sequence comes from Pirellulaceae bacterium, assembly GCA_019636385.1. Classification (NCBI taxonomy): domain Bacteria; kingdom Pseudomonadati; phylum Planctomycetota; class Planctomycetia; order Pirellulales; family Pirellulaceae; species Pirellulaceae bacterium. The sequence continues at coordinate 167,907 of JAHBXT010000006.1, forward strand.
CGATATGGAAGTCGAGTTAGTGTTTTTTGGTGCGACTGCGCCCGACAGTTACTTGACGATCAATGACGAGCCGGTGACATTAAGGCCCGATGGTACTTTTGTGGTGCGCTTACCGTTCCCCGATCGCCGTCAAGTTATCCCCGCTGTGGCTGTGGCGCGTGACGGCAGTCACCATCGCACGATCGTGGTTGCCGTTGAACGCAATACGAAGACGATGGAGCCGATGGAGCAAGAGCAAGACACGGGAGACTAACCGAATTTGGCCGGTTGCGATTGCCAGGGGTGGCAGTGCGCCCGATACAATCGCACTCCGTGTAGTGAGCCTGGATGTCTGGCAAGGATCGGCTGTTTGCTATGTCGCCTATTAATCTACCTCAGGCACTAACGGTCCCCGACGAACTGGCTGGGCAATTAATCAGTTGGTTTGATCCGGCCCAGCGATTCGTGATCGCTCTGAGCGGCGGAGTCGACAGCGCGGTCGTGGCTGCTGCTGCGGTGCACGCCAAAGTGGCCGTGGTGGTCGTGACGGCTCGTGGGCCAAGTGTGAGCCGCACCGATCTGACAGATGCCGAGAGGTTAGCCGCCGCACTGGGAGTCGAGCATCAGTGGTTGGAAACGCAAGAGCATCTCAGCCCTGACTATCGTCGTAATGATGCCAAACGCTGTTACCATTGCAAGTCGCATTTGTTCGCAGCCATTGAGCGAAAGTTTGCCGACTCGGCCATCATCCTAACCGGCACCAATCGTGATGATCTTGGCGATTATCGCCCAGGTTTAGAAGCCGCCCGTCAAGCCCATGTGCGTTCGCCACTTGCAGAGCTGGGGTTAGGAAAGAACGAAGTTCGCCTGTTGGCCGAATACTGGCAGTTGGATGTGGCGGACAAACCGGCCAGCCCATGCCTGGCTTCACGCATCGCATACGGAGTTGAGGTGACTCCCGAGAGACTGCGTAGAATCGAGCTAGCTGAGATGTATCTGAAAGAATTGATTGGCGTGAATGACTGTCGCGTGCGGTTGCACGCAGGAGAATTGGCCCGTATCGAAGTTGCGACCAGCCAGCTGGCTAAACTGGTCGAAGTCCGCGCTCAACTTGTCAAGCGGCTGCAAGAATGGGGGTTTCGATATGTGACGATCGACTGGAACGGCCTGCGCACGGGAAGTCTCAACGATGTTTTGCCACTGGAGATCAGAAGTCCGGTTTAATTGTTGAACTGAAAGACAGCCGCATTGAACCCGGACCCCACCTGAGCCAACGGGAAGATGCCGTAAATGCCTTGCCGGAATACTTGATCAACAAAGTCGTCAAAGCGCGCGATGGGGGTTAGCGGCACGAGGATTAGGTCGTTGTCACGTAGCCAAATTTCGTCGGCAGGTGTAGGAACTTTACCAAGATGCATGCCTTTTAAGTCAACTCGCGTGGACAGCAATCGCCAATCCTCGGCGCGTCTAAAGATCACGATTTCGCGAGCGTTACCACGAACATTAATTCCACCTGCTTGAGCCAGCGCAGCCGTGACAGACGTGGGACCATTGATCTGATAGCGATTGGGCTGAGCCACTGCACCGTAAACAAATACAAAATGTGGTGCCTCGGTTTCCAATATGGGCTCAACATACAGGCCGGGTTGTAATTGTCTATATCGCAAGTTGATTTCGCGCTTGACCTCATCCAAAGTCAGGCCATGAACGCACACGGCGCCAATTTTGATCAACCGTACCGTTCCATCAGGGTGTATGGTTTCTGTAATGGTTCGTCCTCCAGAAATCCCTTGTCGGGCGTCAATCGCCTCCAAAATGTCATCCAATTGTGAATTGGTTTTGATTGGCAACACATCGATGCCCGGTTCCTTGACGAATTCCTGATAAGCTAACTCCAGATTGCGCCTCAACTGGCTAATGGTCAGCCCAGCCGCACGAATACGACCAATTTGTTTAAGGTGTAAGTAGCCGTCAGGTTGTATGGCGATTCCCCGGCCTTGTATGACATCGCCTGTTTGAATGGCTGAATCGGTGATCGACGTGATTTGCAGTTCATCGCCGATCAGCAGCACATAAGATTCGATAGGCATTTCGCGAGACTTGGCGAATATGAATTGCAGCCGATCGCCTACACGTACGCGATAGTCGATTGTGGCCTGCAATCGCACTGGCCCTTGGTATTCGCCATGACCCAGCGGCTGAAAATTATAAGGATGTAAGTCACGCCAAGTTTGATGCGAACCACAGTTGTCTGCACAGTCGACAGCTTGGATACATGGTTGACAGCGTCCTAATGCAACTTGGGGCTGCATCGGTGGATTGCAGGCCGAGTAGTGGCAGTGACCTGCATTATCCAACTTCGGCCCGGCCGTCAGGCCCGTGTGCAGCGGTTGGTGAGGGCCTACAATTTCCACGGACAATGCTGATTGACGATCTAACACACTGGCTCCCGAGACATCCTGTGCGCTGCACCGCTGAGCAAGCGTTGCTGCCTGGATGGCTAAGCATATCCAGAGTATCTGCCGGGGATGAATGGAATATCCGAGCGTATTGGATTGACTGTCTATCATGTTTGTTGTCGTGCGGAAATTGCGCTGACGAATTGCAATTCTGGAAATGAAGTGAGCCGGACTCAAGCATTAACGCATCGTCGAGCGTAAATTGGGGGCAGCGGCGCTCATGGGTGGAACACCAACCTGGGGGCCTGAATTCATCGGGCTAATCGCGACGAAGGTCCGATTGTCTAACATTTCTAAAGCGGGCAATGCCTGTTGAGGATGCGGTGAAATTGGCATTGCTGCCAATGTGCGCAGCGCCCAGTCTTGTACTTTGCGATCACCTAAGCGGCGACTGGCTTCTGCCAGATTCGCCAGTGCAAATCGATCCGGTTTGGTGTCGACCGCAGTGATCAACACGGCCTGTGCGTCGATGGGGCGGTCCATTTGCAGCAACACATAGCCGAGTTGATTCGCCGCAATTGTATTGGACGGACTAATCGCCACAGAGGCTCGATAATACACGACGGCTAAGTTACGCAATGAGGCAGCACGATGGTCTTGAGCCATATCTGCTTCCGCTTGATAAGTACGCCCAAGCAAGTAGTAGATGTCACTAAACCAAGGGTGTTGTTGCGCCGCTTCGACCAGTCGAGCGTAGGCAAATTGATGATAATGTTGAATTAGCGTCAAGGGAGCTACGTTCGTAGTACTAGCCTGTTTGACGGCGAGAGTTTCATGCGAGTCAATGATCTCTTTCAGGACGGCTGACTCAGTATTTTGAGAGTAGCGGACGAAATCGTTGGCTTCGCGAAGTGCAGTTTGTGCCAAGGCGATAGTCGGCTCGCTGCTGAACTGATTGGCGATCAAATCCAAATGTCGAGCCAACGCGATCAGCGCCTGGTTGGCTTCTTCACGCGCCGAATAAAACACGCCGCGCCGCGCTAGTTGTTCGCAACGCTGCAGATGTTGTGTCAGCTGGTCACCAATGGCATTCCAGCCAGATGCAGCCGCAATCGGGTAGACACTCTGCGGTGACTGATTCGTGCTTCCCACCTCGCTCCGCGAAACACGAGATGCAAGTTCGACTCGGGCTTTGGTAGCTGCAGCGACGGGAATAGCGTTGCCGGTATTTCTAGGTTGAGCCAATTTCGGCTGGGGTTCGACATCGATCCACAGCTCGCCGGGTGGAGTCGAGCGATCGTTACGATTCTGGTTGGTATCGTCAAGGTTTCCCGGGTTCGTCCGCTGATCAGCGTTGCGGTTGTCGCTTTGGGACTGTGAGACTTGGCTCTTGCTGTGGCCTGTCATACCGAGCTCTGTCCCATACAGCTGGGGTGCGTCAGATAAGGATCGGGCCATTTCTCGCGACAGCGGATCGACGTCAGCAAGATTCGAACCAGTGTGCCGCGAATCAGTTTGAATCAGGTCTTGATGGGGCAAGCTCCTGTCGCGTGGAATGGGTACTACTGTTGCTGCAGTTCGGCTTTCCCGCTTCACCCAGGTAAGGCCGGAATTGGAGGTTGCTTGGTCCGGTACGTTAGCACCCGATGCAGCGATTCTCGGCGGTTCTTGCCCGGCAATCAATGGTGGATTTATGTATCCATTGACGGACCGGTCAGCCCCAGGGATTCGTGGAACGGGGGCTGACTGAATCTGTTCGACGGGCGAATCTTCGATTGGTTTAGGTGCTAGGCTGCCCGCCATGGGCTCAGTTCGCCGCGGCGGCTGTTCGATGTAGCGAGGGTCATGATCCGCCCCTACCCTGTCCGTCTGGCAGGCAGCACAAATAACGATGACCCCAAGCGATATGTTCAGTCGAAAGTGTTTCATCACAGACAACGGCGTTCCACAAAGGCGTTACGGCCGCAGCCCGACGTATTCCAGTGAGACAAATGCAAGCACTGGAACGATGGCTGCGGCAAGGATCGCTGCGGCGTCCTTAGATAGGACGCTCTGTGGATGGACAATCGGTTATGACGATTGGTGGCGTTGCATCGAATGGTCCCAAGGCTACGATTCTGAGAGTTCGAGGCCACTTAGGACCGGCACAACCGGTTGTATTTAACAGTCATTGACTGCAAATTCGGCTGCCTACAATCGCTGGTTACTCGCGATAGTTGCTGGAAGCCGCAGCCGCTGCGATCGCTTCAGGCTTTCGCGACTGCGTCGGCAATCCCGTCGCGGCGAATAGATCGTTCAGCGAGTCCTGTACCTGGGTAATGAAAGCATCTCGTGTAGCAGCGGGGTTTACTGGAGCGCCGAAAACAGCCACCGGCAATTCCTTGCCTTTTAGCTCTCCAATCCATGTCGCATTGTCTATAACGCCAGTCGAACCTGGCAACACGCGATCTTCTGTCGTGGCCGCAGCTCTGTCGACACCTTCCTTGCAGTCCGCCAGGTACACCAAGGCAACTCGGTCAACCCCAATATCCTTCAAATGGGAAACGTTGCCGCCGGCCAAGTGCCAATTCCAACTATCCAGTACGATTCCCACGTTCTTCGAGTTGCACGCGCGCACCAACGCCACGAATCCCTGGATATCGCGGACGAACTTAAACTGTTTCTCCTCGGGACTGCCAATCGCATCCAGCCGCAACGCCAGCCGTGTTTCATGCGCGGCTAAGACTTCTGCGATCCTGTCGATTCGCTTGCGAATCACCTCAAAATACTCAGGATATGGCAAGCGGTTCGTAGCCGAAGGAACTTCCACAACAGCGGCATGAGCCTGACAACGTCCGGCGATGTCTGCCACTTCAGCCAACATCTTCAGGCTGCTCTCAAAAGCTGCATCATCCTGATCCAAACCAATGGGGGCCTGGTAACTAGCAACACGCAGCTTGGAACTGACCAAGAATCGACTGGCGTTCTCGAACGAGCTTCGCTGGCAGCGTTTATGCATATCCACCATATCTACATTGATGCCGCTAAATCCAAAGGTCATTGCTAGTTCAATGATTTCTGATTGTCGGCCGGTGATTTCAAGCAAATTGGTGTCAAGCGTCTTATACACTGTCGAGATTCCTTCAAACTGTTGTCTAACGTTGGTTTAAGCCCACGAGGCGTCCCGTTTTAGAGGGTTTTATTCCGGCATTGGCGGTCGCATTTCGATGTTTGTGGCGTTTTCTGTGCCTTTCCAGTGCTCTGCCGCGATGTCCTGGGAGTGGCCCTCGACGGGGTCATTACAAGGCGACACAGTATGCCACAAGCTAGGGTCGAGCGACAGGGGGAGGGGAAAAATTGCGACTAGGGGGCGCGCTTGCGGAGTTTGCGCTGCAGAGAGCGACGATGGATACCCAGGCGACGAGCGGCCTCTGAGATGTTGCCGCCACAATCGGACAGGATGCGATGAATGTGCTCCCATTCCGCTTGAGCCAGGGTAGGAACAGGAATATCGTCCTCGGCCTCGGGCAGGTCCACTTCCTGATCGGCCCGTGCAAAGGCGTTTAGTATGTCATCGGCATCTGCTGGCTTAGGCAGGAAATTGGTGGCTCCTAAACGTATTGCATCTATGGCAGTCGAGATTGAACCAAAGCCGGACAAGATCAAGAACTTGGTGTTAGGAGAGATTTCTTTGAGCGCCTGCAACAGTACCAGACCGGGCTTGCCCGGCATGCGCAAATCCAGCACCGCCAACGCTGCAGGTTGTTTCCCAAATACGGCTACCGCCTCGTCGTAATTGCCTGCAACGCTGACCTCAAAGCCACGCTCCTGAAAGGCAACAGCCAGTCGATCCCTGAGAACAAAATTGTCGTCCACCAAGCAAATGCTCTTGGCAGAAAATTCAGTTGGTGTTGGTTGAGCCATGTTCAAAATCTCGAACGGACTGTTTACGCGAATCGCACGTCGCTGGGCACTCGATCGTAGGAATCAGTTTTCACTTGATTCATAAGAATGACGAAAATTCTTAGCGGAGGGTTCGAAAGCCAGGTTCGTCCGGACGACGGTGAACCGCCTAACCGAACCCCATTATCCTCGATTACACTGGGTTTGCTAGCATATGTCGTGCTCAGGGCGTATTTTAGGAGCCGACTATACTAGTGACAGGAAGTCGCACCTGGGCTTGCGTGCCCTGCCCACGCTGGCTCACAAAATCAAGCGAACCGCCTAATCTGCGAATGACGTTCAACGACAGATAGACGCCTAAGCCCATACCTTTTCCAGGCTCCTTGGTGGTGAAGAACGGTTCGCCTAATCGTTGCTGGACCGCGTCGGACATCCCTTCGCCTTGATCAATGACGTCGATACACCAAACACTGTTCCGAACGGCGGCTTGAACCTGGACATCGGTTCCTTCCGGACTAGCATCCAGGGCATTTTGCACCAGATTTCGTATGGCTTGTGCGGCAGCTTGAACCGGCAACAGGCTGGGAGTGTGCTCTGCGCCTGATTGAATGCTGACGTTCACTCGGCTCATGTCGCGAATCCCCAGTAGAGATTCATCCATGAATTCATCGATGTAAATCGATCGCAAACGCTCTCCAGCCGCATCACCGGTGGCGGCTGTCATACGGTCCAGAATAATGCGACATCGATCCAGTTCGGTACGGATGAGTTGAACATCGTTCAAGATTGGCTCCGAGGCGGATTGCCGCTCCAAACGGCGCATGAGCTCTTTGGCGACTACCGCAATCGTGCTCAGCGGTGAAGCTAACTCGTGAGCCGCTCCGCCAGCCAAGGTAGCCAATGATTCCAATTGGCGATTGCGGGATTTTGCCTCTTCAGCTTCCTTAATGGCCTGTTCACGTTGTCGCAACTGGCCGGTCAATATAGTGATGAAGTACGTTATGATTCCGCTGCAGGCCACAAACGAAATCAAGTACCCGAGCTTGGAGATCGACCAGCGGGCTGGAACCTCGGAAGAGGACATCGGCGAGCCGAGCAAGTCGATAGGTTGGACACGGATTGCAAGAAGCATAACAACACACAGTACTGTGCAGCTCCACAGCATCCAAGCCCACGCGGGCGTGACAATGGCGGCTGCTATTGCCACGTTCACAAAGTAAAACAACCAAAATGGATTCGTCGTACCTGCGGTTAAATACAGCAGGCCGGTCAAGTCCAGAATGTCGATCAGCATGAGAGCCGAAATAATCTGGCCGTTAGGCAGTCGGTCTGCCAAATGCAAGCCTGTGCGGTGCATGCGTACCAACCACAGCCAGTATGCGACATTGGTAATCGCCGTGATAGCGATCAGCGTTACAATCTGCTGGGCAGGCAAATCAACTTTCAGACCGTACCCAGCCACAACCAGCGTGAGCAGTTGACCAACGACCGCCAACCACCGCAGGTGCAAGAACCAGATTGCCGTGTCCAGCGTTGGATGAGCGTAAACGTGTGGGTGAATCAGTGGTGGAAGTCGCATCAGTGGCCTGTCAGCGATCGGGAACAACGGCAGCGACCAAATCCTGACAACCGATCGCGCGCGGAGAATAAAAAACTTCGCCTGCTGCAAAGCCGGCTGCCGCGCCTGCCGACCGCGCCAAGGCTTCTACGCGTTTTAGGACGCTGTGTCGCTCTGGTGGAAACTGCGTTTGATAACAGGAGATTGCCTGCAGTTTGAGTTCCAATTGTTCGGAGATATCAACCGTTAAACAGTTGCTATGCTCGACAGTTCCCAAGTGCTCGAAGCCTAAATGAATGTAGAGTTGCGAAGTAATGGTATGCGCAGCCAGCTGTGGAAAATGCTGATCCCATTTACTCAATCGTGAATAAAAAACGGCTGCATCCGTAATGAGCATCGCTTGATAATGGTCAGGCGAGGCGAGAGGGGTTTTTTGCCCAAGACCTATTACCAATCTTGGTCGCATTTTCCGAAATTCTGTGGCCAGCAGTACGCGCGCCTCGAAACTGTCGAACAGGCGCCGGTTAGGTAGTGGCAGGATAACGCGATGAACGCCCATCACCTCGGCTGCCGCCTGAGCTTCGGCGCGTCGTACATCGGGATGTTCACAACGTGGCGTTGGTTCGCCATCGGTCAGGTCCACAATGGCCACCCGGTAGCCCAGGCGCGTCAGCTTGGCCAACGTGCCTCCGCATGCAATCTCGATGTCGTCCGGATGAGCGCCGACGGCCACGACATCGAACTCAGCGGATTGTCGCGTCATGGCTTGCAAGCCGTCAGCAGAAACGTCGGGCTCACGGCCTCGAAACGTAGCGTATCCATCTGCACTTGGCTACGCGCTAAATTGATCATCAAAATATCAGGCACCTGCCCCAACGCACATATCGCAGCTTCTGCAGAACTCAAACTATCGAGACTGCTGACATGCACTACCAATCGCCCCGTGTTGCGCAGCCGAGTCCAAGCAGCTTCAATCAGTCCAGTCACGGCGCGGCCCGTGCCTCCGATGAAAATTGCGTTTGGGTCAGGCAAATCGGCCCATGCACTGGGCGCTTCCCCCAGTACGGGCGTCAGGTTCATTGTGCCGAAGGTGCGCGAGTTTTCCACCAGCAAGTTGTAATCTTCGGGGTCCATTTCGATGGCAAAGACCTGTCCGGCTGAGGCCAGTTGCGCCGCTTCGATGGCCACGGATCCACTGCCCGCACCGACATCCCACACGACACTACTGATGCCCAAGTCCATTTGCGATAAGGCAATCGAACGTACTTCGGCTTGCGTTAACAACCCTCGCTTGGGGCGACTTTGCAGAAAGCATTCGTCGGGGTTACCGAAAAGTCGCTTGCCTTGCAACTTCGTTGGACGATCGGGTACATCGGGCTGGCGGACCAGCACCATCACGTTTAAGTCTGAAAATTTTTGCCGTGCAATATCTACCAAGCTACCACGGGTTACGCGTTCGTCAGGTGAACCCAGGTTCTCGCAGACGTAGGCGGTAAAATAATCGACGTGCTGATCGATTAATGCTCGAGCAACATGCGCTGGTGTTGCCTGCGGAGTCGTAAACAGACCTACCTTTTGGGCCATCCGAATGCGACTCACGGCATGCGATAGACTTTGGGAGGCCAAATTCGTCAAATAGGCTTCATCCCAGCTTTCCTTGACTCGAGCAAACGCCAATTGCATGCTGCTGACGTGCGGTACCACCTCGAATCGTTCTTTACCCAGTCGGTCACATAGGTAACGCGCAACTCCGTAGAACAGTGGATCGCCACTCGCCAGCAGCACCAGCGGACCTGACTTGGCTTGAGCGACGCTTTCAACCGCGGCTTCTAGATCGGCCGGAAGCGGTACCGTAGCGTAGTTTCCGGGGGCAAGCTTGGACAGTAAGTTCGCTGGCCCCAGCACGGTTCCGGCGGTTCGGATTAACTCCAACGCTTGACGAGTCAGGCCTTCGAATCCATCATCGCCGATGCCGATGATGGTGATCTTATTGGACGGTTGCTGCTGTTGCATGACGAAATACGACCGTTAAACGCAGCGTCGCAGAGAGCGGGCCACGGAAAGAAATGGGAACGAACCATGCGAGGCTATGATACCGAATGCTTCGCGTCGTAACAGATACCGTTGCTGCCGGAACCCCTATCCGGAAAACAAAAACGACCGAGCTCTATCGAGGACTCGGTCGCATGAATATTCTGAGCGGAACTAAAATCGGCAGTCCCCTAATTCAGGAGGATTCTGCGATTAGGCGGAGAATGAACTGCCACAACCGCAAGTCTTCACCGCGTTGGGATTGTCGAATGTAAAGCCTTGCTTCTCCAAGCTTTGATGCCAGTCGATGGTTACCCCGTCCAGATACAGCGCACTTTTTTTGTCGACGACCACAGCCACACCGTGTATGTCATAGCGACTATCCCCGGTCGAGTCAAATTTGTCGTCAAAAGTTAACGCATAATTGAAGCCGCTGCATCCGCCTCCGGAAATTCCCACGCGAAAAAACATGTCTTCGCCAAGTTGGTGTTCTTCTCGGAATTTTTTGACCTGCACGGCAGCAGCTTCGGTTAAATTGATTGCCATGTCTATCGATCCTTACTGTCTGTCTAATTCTGGTAGAGTGTCATTACGTGGTCCAAAGGGTCAGGTTTCTGTGTTCGATTGGGCAGGGACCAAGACCTGAATCGCCTTGCTAACCACCACTATTTATACGCTGCCCGGCTGGATTTTGACAAGTCTTTGTGTCAAAAATCGCGTCAAGTATTCCTTGAAACTGCTATTGATTGCCCAAACTACCCTTGTTCGAGCAATTGGTAGCTCCGTTTGAGCGTCATCCAGCGGTTCTCTCCCCAATTGTAAATCGCTGACATAAGACTGGCGGATTTTCCCGGGATCCTAATCCAAACCATCTGTCCGGGTCGCAAACCACTGCCGGATGGCAACTTGATCTTCACCGAAAATCTGGGCGACAGCATGCGCAGCTGCGACTGCTGCTTGGCGTCCTGCGTGAATTCAACGGGTATGGGGCCAGAGTAACTGGCAGCTAGCAAGGGCTCGGTAAGGTAATCGCTGCCCTTGGGATCCACTTTTTCTACGATGCCCATGGTGTTGACACCATTTGTCGTGCTGACTGACAGCGGCTTGCCAATCGCTTGCTGTAGTCTTGGAACATGGCGTTGGTCCACAGAGATCACAGCCTCCAGCTCCTGAGATGGGGCGATAAGACACACCGTTTGACCAATTGAAATGGCGTGCCCAAGGATGTGCTGGATCGGTATCGCTACAATCGTGCCCCGGATAGGAGCGCGAATTAGCAATCGCTGCACGCGAGATTCCAGTTGTTCAAGTTGTGTCAGCAGAGATTCCAGTCGAGCCATTTCGGATTGCAACATCGCCAGGGCACCACGAGCTTGTTTGAGGCGTATGGACTCGCGAGTCATCTGAACCTCGATACGCTTTACCGCCAGTTCCAATTCCAAGTCGGGGTTTTTGAGAATAGCGATTACCTCGTCGGGCTCCACCATACTGCCGCTGGCGGCGCAGATTTCGTGTAGGATTCCCTGGGCCTCTGCATTGACCAGCATGGTCCCGTGATGCGCTACAACGCCTGGCGCTGTTGGTTGAATGGGCGAAGGTGCCAAAATGAAGATCAGACTAACCGCCGTGATAGCTCCGCTGAACCAGAGCCACTCATAGCTCGAATTGTTCTCAGCGCCAGGTGACATTGCAGCCTGAAGTCGCCGCATCTTCAGCTGCATTAAGCGCGGATACAAGACGGTTGCGTATCCCCCCCACAACACCAAAATAACTCCAATGGTCTCCCACAGCAGAATCGCGGAGGCTGCTAGCGTGGTCAGCACTAAAAAGCGATAGACCGAACATGCGCCTCCGTACAGCGCAATAAGCGGGTTTGGCCATGTGATCTGCCATGATCTCCAGGGCAGCAGTACCTTCTTCCATAGTGAGGCGTAGGCGATCTGTGCTTGTGACCACAGGTTGGGCAGATTGAGCAGATCTGAGATAATGAAGTAGCCATCGAATTTCATCAGCGGGTTAGCGTTGAATGCCACGGTACTGACAGTTCCTAAAGTGGCCACTGCACAGCAAAAGTATCTTAATGACTCATTCGATGTGTATATGGCTATAAAAGCGGCGAGTGAGGCAGCCGCCAATTCGCCCAGAATTCCCGCCGAACAGCAGGCGATCCGGTGCCAACGGTTCGTAATCGACCACAGATCGGTAATATCCACATAGGGGATGGGGGCGAAAAAAATAATACTCAATCCGCCCGAGCGAATAGGGCAGTTAAATCGCACCGCTACCGCCGCGTGTCCCAATTCGTGAACGGCCTTCAGAACCAACCAGGCGACTAGCCACCACAATTGACCGTCCGAGACGAACAGCGATTGTGTGGCAGTCGAGAACAGTTCCCAGTGAGCGGCCACGCACATGAGGGCAACCAAGTACGATACTAGAATCCCCACGCACAATACCGGAGTGAGGAACGGTGCAACAATGGATGCCCATTTCTCCAATCGCTGCCCGTTGACCAACGGAATTCGGGAATACAGTAGTCCAATCATCCAGCGCCGCGGTGGTGGTTGAGTGGACGTTTGGTCGCTGTTCGTCAACCCACAACGAGTAAGCCACCGAGTCAGTTCAATCACTTCGGCTTCGGTGACATCCAGGCTGTCAGTCGCGTTCCTTGAGTCTTGTGCAGCATTAGATGTCGCGGCTTGATTCACTTCCCTGGCGATATCACCGGAAGTAACGCCGGCCCGCAGACGGCTGGCAATTGCGTACTCGCGGGCGCCCAGTCTAAACAGCCGGCCGCTGATAGGTTCAAGGACCGAGTACCATAGCTTGCCAGACGGCTGATGGACCCTAAACGTCAGATCGCGTCGCAATTCTAACACGTTTGCCGATGGAGGAGCCTGCATCCGGTCGTCCCACCTTTACCAAGCGAATTTTTTCATGAACCAAATATAAGGTCTATGGAAGGCCAGCCATCCTAGGCTCTTCCATCCAGCGGAAAGTCGCACAGTGCCACGCATCCCGGGACGCAGAGCCTGGTCTTGATTCTCTACTTCGGTTTCGGCAAAGAATACCACTCGATTTGCTTCCACATGTCCTCGTGGATCAATCCGCCGGACCTTGCCGGTCCAACTTTGGCCATGAGCGGAATCGACGCGAAGCAAGACCGGAGTATGAACGTCAATTTGTCCAAGATCCTCTGTGGATAGCAGGATTTGGATGCGCATATGTTCCAAGGGAGCAATTTCAAACAGTGTGTCAGTCTGTTGAACTGTCGCTCCGGAAGTTGGAACCCAGTCGCCCGCCACCACGACACCGTCAATCGGCGAGCGAATTTCGAGCTGCGCCAATCGCGACTGCAGATCTTCGATCTGAAGGGAAATCCGTTGTTGTTCCAGGTCAGCCAAACGAACTTCACCGCCATTGCGAGCGGCCATGGCGGTATCGCGTTTCTTGATTGCTTGCTGCAGGTCAGCCTCGGCACGAGACAGTTCCCATCGTAACGGTTCATCGTCAATCTGGGCCAATAGCATGCCGGTCTGGACAATGTCACCCGGTCGGACGGTCGCACTCATGACACGCCCAGCCACCGGACTTGTGAGGAATCTGCGAAACGCGGGTTCGACGATGCAATCTCGCCGAGGTGAGAATGGAACTGGGATCGCCAGGCACAACACGGCTATGCACAACAGAGACAGCCAATATTTTCGAGCTGCATAAATCCTCTTAGCTCTGCCAAGCCACTGTTCAGCAGTCTGGCCTGTCTGGCACAGATGCCACAGGCCGATCCAAGCCGAAAGCTCGAGGCGCAGCGAATTCAAGAGTTGTGTGAACTCCGCAGCTTGACTATGCACAGTACGGTCGAAACTCAGCACTAAGCCCAATTTTAAGGATTTGCTGGAAACTCCAAAGCTAATCACGGATTGCGTCGCTAGTTCTTGACGCAAACATTGAAGGACGATTGACGATTGCTCGGACTCAATAGCAAATCCGAATCCCTGCAAGGTCGCTGCCGCCTCGCGAACGGCGGCGACGAGGTTATTCGAAAACGCACCTTCTGCAGACTCGTCGGAACGAGTGCTGTGGATTGCCAGACGATTATTCTCCAGAAATCCAGCAATTAACTCGGCACCAGTTATGTATTCGATATGAGCAAGAACCGCTGCGAGTGCTGGCTGAGAACCGTTGGGTGGAAAGCGATTGAAGTCCAGTAATCGCTGAGGAACCGAATGGGCCTCGGCACTCGACTCGTGGAACTGCGCCGCAGCCTGGGTGCGTGGGTGGGCCTGCTGGGGGCAGTGAACCTCTTCCGGTATGGCGCCTGTTGAAGGCACGAAATTGGCCAGTGGGGGGGCTCCGCCGAGTTCATCGCACGCAACGCTGGTTGGCAAAACGCGCGCTGAAAAACTGGCGGTAGGCAGGAAAGGAGTTTGCATCTGGCAGCCACGATATTGATTGAAATGGTCTGACCACGATACGAGATCAGGCTCGGTTGTTTCCAGTACCGCTCAATACCAGCGTGCAGCTTGAGCCCATGACTTGACGGGACGGGTTGGCGATCAGCGCTCGAACTTCGATCAGTCCACTTTCCGCATCCGCCACCGGCGCAACATACTCCAGTTCGGCTTGGTCCATGGCTTGGCCATCAACCTCGATCGTCAATGCAGGACCGGTTGGTAGACTGCGAGCCTCCGCCAGCGTTAAATAAAAGACAGCCCGCAGGCGCGAGGTATCGACAATTTCCAGTATCTCTGGAGTGTTGGGAGCGACGTACTCTCCAACTTCCTTGTACAACTTGACAACAGTACCATCCCAAGGGGCGACAATCGTTCGTTGCTGAAGCTGGTTTTCCAGCCGCTTGATCTGCAGCTCTTCTATCGACTTCTCTTCCAATTCGGCCGTCAATCTTCCTTGGGAAATTTCTAATTCAACTCGAGCCCGTTCCAATTCAGTCTGAGACGTATAGCTGTGGCTGCGGCCCGACTCCACAGCGACTAGCTTACGGCGATTCAATTCAAAGTCCGCCTGGGCGGCGTGAAGCTTTCCCCGGTTCTTGGCATGAGCTTGAGCAATCATGATCATCAGTTCTTGTTGGTCGCAATCCAGGCTTGCCAGAGGTTGGCCTTTGGGGACAAACTGACCGGGTTGCACCAGCAATTCCTTAACCAACCCGCTTTCGGCACAGGCGACCTTGCAGACTTTCCAAGGCCCGAGTACGCCCTGAGGTCCTGCACTATTGGGGCGGCTTAAGGGAGCCTGGGCGAAAAGCGCTGGTGTGCTCAGCAACGGCAACATGATCGTTGCAATCATCCGGATCGTTGTGTGCATGGTGAATCCACCTCATCTGGATAGTCAAAACGGCTACCAGCCTGAGCCCTTCTGCGATGAAAGAGACTGTCGCTGGAAGACGCTAGCACGTAATTGGCGCTCAGGTGAGATGTGCCGAGCCCAAGCAAATCGAATCCGGGTGTCCACACAGAATGTGTAGCGATAATGACGCTTAGTTCGAATGAACTGCATCTGCGGCTGTTAAACATGGCAGCAGCGAGCCGGTTACAAGTTGTAATCGAGCGTGGGCGAGCATGTAGTCCTGCTCGGCGCGAATCCAGTTGTTCTCTGATGAAATCAGTTGAATATGTGCATTCAACAACTGATCGAGCTGCAAACTGGTGGTCCGTGCTCCGCCCAGAAAAGCATCGCGCCAAATCGCGTCCAAGTATTGGACTTCCGCCTCCGTTGCCAACGTCGAGCGGACGGCGGAGTCAAGTTGTTGATATGCCGACTGAACCATGGCTACGGCCCCCTCGACATCCGCTGACACGCTCAACAGGATGTTATCGAGCTGCAACAGCGATTTTCGAAGCTCCATGCGTCGTTCGTGGAGAATGGACTGCGCCGCTATGTTGCGTCGTGGACGCTGGTAAGCCACGCCTGCATGGTAACTGGGAGTCTTGGTGAATTGATCGCCAAGGGACTCGATCACGTCATAGTCACCGCTGAGTCCGCGTAGGTATCCTTCCATGACGAGATTCAACGTGGGCTTCAATTCATTTTCCGCTACATGCAAACGTGTGCGTACGGATCGGACGGCTTGTCGGGCTTCTTGAATTTTGGGCTGTTGCTCAAGAGCTTGTAATCTTTCGTGTTGTAGATCGATGTTTGACGGGCAGGTGACAACAGGGGCTATGGGGACGATGTAGTCAGCACTACAAAGTAAGTCTGGAGCCGCTACTGCCGCTTTCAGATTGGCTTGCGCAATTGTCCAGCGAGCCTGAGCCTGTGCCAATGCAGCGGTCTGCTTGTGGATCGCAGCTTCGGCGCGAAGAACCTGACTCCTCAAGCTATCAATTTCGCTTCGGCCCTGAAGTTGTTGATATAGTAGCTGTAGATTCTCGATTCCGCGCTCGATTTGCAGCATTTCTCCCTGGGCTGCATATAAATCCCAGTACGCGGTGGTCAGCTGAAACGTGTGATCTTGTAGAGCCAGGGAGGCTTGATACTTGCCTTGATTGGCGGTAATGGTAGCAACCACAAAGCTGGCGCGATTGTAGGTCAAGCCCCGCCCACGCATCAACGGTTGCGTATAGCGCAATACCATGCGTGAATCAGCTTGCTCACGCGGGTCGAAGAAACGTGAGTTGTTATCCTTGGTCAGGAATTCTTGAAAGAACTCCGTCCTTCCGCCATGTTGGTTTTTATTGCGTATTCCCGCTCGATTCTCCCACAAGCTCTCGTTCAAACGCGGGGGCCCTCCGGTGGTCAATGTGTTTCCCACTGGATCGGATGTATCGCGGAAAATTGAATCCACGAAAGAGTTGACGTCAAATTCTCCTAATTCTTTGGCCGCTCGCGCATCGAGTATTTGAGGCTCAAGCAGTATCGCTTGGATGTTGGGCGAATGAGAGACGGCTTGCCAAACCAGTTCAGCTAGATCGGTAACCCGGCCGTTTTCTGCGCGATTCAAAGCCAAGCTGGCGTGCCACCAGGGCTGTCTAAGCTGTGATTCCGGTGGGCAAAGCGCCGCCTCCGAGAGTGTGTCTCCCAGCGACTGAGTTGTTCCCACGTCTGACGCTAATGAATCCCCAAGTTTGATCGATGGACTGGCAACCACGGTGAAATCAAAAGACTCAGGGACAAGCGGAATGGTTTCGCCGTCAAAATTGGCGCCCGCCGGTGGTGAAAGGAGAACTGAATTGTCTACGCCAAGCTCTGAGGTCTGGGGCGGAATTCCAGTTGCCTGAGCTTCTGACTTTGACAGTTGTGTAACCTTGGTGAACAATCCCGTATCGGCTACGACCACGCCTAGCGTCGCCCAAGATGCCACTAGGCCACGGAATAATGGCAGCCAGCGGCGGCTGGCGCAACGCCGGCCTGCGCAACATGCAATTCTCCAGTGAGTGTTGATCTTCACGGCAAGTGAACTGGCTCGATAGGCGTTGACGTATATGTGGCCAATTGCTAGCAATTTCACCATATTTTGAGTTCACAGAGACTCACTTTCGTACTCGGCACCGTGAACTTGGACGCATCAGCGGTCAGCTTCCGGCCAGCATAAACCGGCTCAGTTGCTGCCGATGCAGTCGGCAAAAGCCGCATCACCATCAAGGTCGACAATTCTGGCAGGTAGCCCTCCCTGACTCTCTGACGCACACGGAAGCTGGGACTTTGAAATGCTTCGCGACCATTACAATCGGCAGAGTCGTCGTAGGTTTCAATGTTGGTTACCGTTCGGCGTTCGGCAGCGGCAAGTTCTGACCACTTTGGGAAGTTTGGACGCAACTGTGAGCAAGAGTTTTTAGCTCATTGTGCGTCATCCACCTGCGGCTCGTTGTATCGCTGGGCATGCACCCTGAGACGGAAAAGGCCAGTTGATTACAGACCTGCAGTGGAATAAGGTTCAGAATGCAACGCTTTGGTATAACAACCAGGCTGACGATGCTGCTGGCACTGCTTTCCACAGTTCCCATCGTGGTGGTGGTTTATCAGAAGGCCTCTGATCAGGCCAATCTGCAAGAAAAACGCCGCTTGTTGGCTTGCCAACAACTGGCCATCAGTTGTGCTCGCGACATGGAGCGTCGCAGCTACGGTGATATTCGAAATGCGTTGAGCCTTTTTTGCGAGCAGCTCAGCGATGTCTCGCGAATTCGACTGATTCGATTTGACGGCTTGATTATCCACGAATCAACCAAGCCTGGTCAGGAGCCAGAAGCAGCGGGCAGCCTGGGCAAAAATACCATTCAAATTCCCGTTTTACGCGACTCCAGAGCGTGGGGGCACTTGGAGGCCAGTTTCAAGCACGACTGGTCCAATTCCAAATTGTGGACAGTTTTCAAGTCCTTCATACTAGCCATTATCCTGAATTCATTCAGTTTTTCGCTCTTGTTGCGAAGATCGCTGGCGGTGATGGACTCTAGCAAGGCCGTGCCGCGCCGCGTGCGCAACACGCTAGACACGATTGCTGGTGGCGTGGTGATCACGGATCCGGATAGCCGCATCATGATGGCCAACGAAGCTTTTGTTTTGACCACAGGACGCAATCGCGAAGACCTTGTGGGCAGCTCATTGGAGTCGATTCCTTTCCGAGCAAATTCCAGTTTGTTGCCATGGGACCGGGCCATGCAGTCGCTCGAGCGCTGTGCTGGTGTGACCGTCGAGTTGAGTTTGCAAGGCCGCGGTCAAATGACGTTTGTGGTTAACGCCAATCCAATCATTGATTCCAACGACAAACTTGCCGGAGCGATGATCAGCTTCGAAGACGTAACAACCCTGGAAGCCCAAAAACAGAATCTCATTGAGGCGATGAGCGAGCTGGAGAAATCCAAAGAGCAGATTCAGATTCAAAATGCGCGGCTTAACGAGTTGGCATCCAAGGATGCACTCACTGGGTGTTTCAACCGGCGCATGTTGATGGAACGGCTGGAAGCCGGCTGGCAAGACTACCTCAAGCACGACACGTCCGTCAACGTTGTATTGTTGGACGTCGACCATTTTAAGAAGCTCAACGATAACTACGGACATTCCGTAGGTGACGAAGTGCTTAAAGATGTAGCCAGAGTGATTCAAGAATCGGTCGGAGATCAAGGCTTTGTTGGACGATACGGTGGCGAAGAGTTTTGTGTGATCCTGACGGAGATGTCGGCCGAAGCTGCCCTCGAAATTGCCGAGGGAGTGCGACGAGCCATTCAGCACAATTTAGCTGAGCCGTATCGCGTCACCTCAAGTTTTGGAGTCTCCAGTTGTCGGCTCGGTGCACCTACACCTCACATCATGATGGAGCAGTCCGACCAGGCTTTGTACGCCGCCAAACAAGGTGGACGTAATCAAGTCAAGCTGTGGAGTCCAGAAATGGCCGATGACGCTCAGCCTGACGCGCCTAAGGCTCCCATCATCAATGTGCCGCTGACGAACCAGCCAATCTCCTATCAGGCCATTGCCTCATTGCACACAGCCTTGGCCTATCGTGATGCGGACACAGCCCTTCACAGCCAACGGGTTTCGGAGTTGAGTGTTGCGCTTGGCCGAGGTCTAATGCCAGTGAACGAATTGTACATCTTGGAAATCGCAGGTTTATTGCATGACATCGGCAAAATCGGAGTTCCAGATTCAATACTGCTCAAGCCCAGTCGTCTGGATGCGGACGAGTGGAAAGTCATGGAGGCTCACGCTCAAATCGGTGTCGAGATCCTGGGTTCCGCCTTCCAGTGCAAGCCATTGGTGGACATCATTCGTTACCATCATGTGCGGTATGATGGTATCGGGACACCACCGGGCGGGCCGGTTGGTCAAGATATACCGCTGGGCGCCAGAATTATCTCCATCGCCGACGCCTACGATGCCATGGTTTCCAATCGTGTCTACCGCAAGGGGCAACTTCCTCAAGAGGCCTTTGCAGAACTTACGCGCTGCGCTGGCTCTCAGTTCGATCCAATGTTAGTCGAACGGTTCGTCTCCATGCAGGTTGGGTGGAGACCGGACAGCCGTTATGGAAACTTCGATGTTCAGGACAGCCAGGCCATCACGATTGGCCACCTGACGGAACGAACCATTTCGGCCTACGAAGCTCGCGATGTCAAAACCTTGGCCGAATCTTTGGATCGACTGCGCACCGTTGGGCGACAATTGGACATGCCCGCCATCACCCACCTAGCGCTAGAACTCAGCAAGTCTATCGCCGGCCGTGACGTTGATTGGGACATCGTCGTTCCAGTTTTACAAGACTTAGTCGAAATGTGCTTGATGATTCAAAGAGCCCACGTCCGAGAGGTGGCTTCCCGACCACACACAACACTCAATTGTCCTCAACGCGACTTCTACTACCATGCACTCCAGTGGGACGCCGAGGTGCTGAACAATAGCAGTCATGCCGGTTCTACCAGTGCCTCACTTCCAAAGCCTAGCGCGTAATCGGTCTGGCCAGCGTGCGGATGCGGCACAGATACGAGTCGACGGTGAGATATAGCCAGCCGTCAGGATTGAGTGTGCAATTGCTGGTGCGTTGCTCTGTTACCAGCCGACCAACGAGCTGGCCCTTGGGACTGATGACGTATATGCCGCCAGGTCCGCTAGCCCACAAATAGCCTTGACTGTCGGCCTCCAGTCCATCGGGCAGCCCGGGTTCTTTGCCGACGCGGTCGGTAACGTTGAGCAGTTCTTTCGAGTCTCCCAGCGTGCCATCGGGGCGGACTTCGAATCGCGTCCAATTGGCCTGCTGGGGATTCGATTGCGCTACATACAGAAACTTCTCGTCTGGAGAGAGCGCAATGCCGTTGGGACGTGCGATGCTGGGGGTCAGCAATGTCAACTCGCCATTGGGCTTGAGCCGATACACTCCGCAGAAGTCCAACTCACGGCGTGAATCTGCGAACTGTTCTGGCAGGCCATAGGGCGGGTCGGTGAAGTAGATGTCACCGTTCTTCATCAGCACCGCATCATTGGGACTATTGAGCCGCCGGCCTTGATAGCGGTCGGCCAATGTCATTTTGCCTCCGTTGTCAGTCAGGACACTGACGCGCCGATCTCCGTGCTCGCACATGCACAAGCGACCCTGGCCATCTAGAAACAAACCGTTGCTGCCGGGCTCAAGCCCATAGTACGTGACTCCCGTAAAGCCCGATGGCGTCATGAATACGCTGACTTCACGACCAGCCGGCGCTCCGGGCTGATACTTGTAAATCGTATTGCGGGGGATATCGGAAAACAACAGATGCCCATTGGAGTCGCCAATCCAGACCGGGCCCTCGGTCCAGGTAAACCCGCGGGCTAGCACTTCAATCTTAGCATCTGGAGCTACCAAACGATCAAACTCTGGCGTTAATCGCTCCAGCCTGCCCAGCGTTTGCTGTGCGCGAGCCTGAGGACATAACAAAATAATCGCCAACGAACACCAGATGCGATTCATGAGGTGACTCCCAGAGTATTGACGTCGACCAAGCCCCTTGCACTGTTTGCGAATTCAGCCACTAGCCGCCCAGCACACGGCTCGATAAACGATTCGACATTGAATCAAAGAAAAAAGAAAGTAGGGCTGACAGGAGTCGAACCTGCACACCTTGCGGTACTAGAACCTAAATCTAGCGCGTCTGCCAGTTTCGCCACAGCCCCAAAAATTTCTTCCGTTCGAGATTCTTCAGGTAGCAGTTTGGATATTCTAATCCACGGATGCTTCATCCACGCTCTGGCAAGCGTAGCTACTAGTCCAGTAGTGCGTCCACGCTCTGTCGAGCGTAGCTACGTTGGCTAATTTGCCGACGGCACTACCCACACCTTCAAGTCCGCTTCAATTTCATGATGCAAGTGAATCTTGACGGTGTACAAGCCCAGTTCCTTGAGTGGTCCCTGCAGTCGAATTTGGTCGTCGGTGATAACCAAATCCAACGCTCGCAGCGCGGCAACAATTTCCACAGCTCCAACGCTGCCATACAAATGGCCTTCGTCATTTGCATTGGCCTCGATGGTTACTGACTGTTGAGCAATTCGATCGGCCAGCGACTGCAATCTGCCCAGTCGCGCCCTTTCGATCTCCTTCAACTTGGCCTTGTGCTTCTCAACCATCCGCTTGTGATGCTCGGTCGCCACAATGGCCAAGCCTTGAGGCAGCAGATAGTTGTTGGCAAAGCCCGGCCGAACCTGGACCACTTCACCTTGACGTCCAACATGGTCGACATTGTGTACTAACAGCAATTCAATGCCGCCATGATCGCCTTTGGGTAAACGCTTAAACGCTTGTCGTCGGGCTCGCAGATTCGCAGAAGACATAATTCAAGACTCGCTGTGTCTAATCTAACTTAAAACTGATGTTTACCAAATTCGCTGCCGTGTGTTGTGTTGCCGGATGGGACATCCGTCCATCCATACACAATCGTTACTTGACTACGGCCTAAAACGGAATGTCATCAACCACCGGTTCTGGCTCGTGAACTGCCGAGCCGGGGCCAAAATCGTCGCGATGCGACTGCTGTTGCATGGGAGCCGATCGCGATTCACCACCGGACTGCCTGGCACCTAACATCTGCATGCGCTCGCAGACGACTCGCAGCTTATAATGTTTCTGGCCATCCTTTTCCCAAGTATCCAGCTTCAAGCGGCCTTCAATGAACACCGCAGAGCCCTTGCTCAGGTACTCGCCAGCGACTTCGGCGGTCTTTCCCCAAAATGTCACATCGACAAACGTTGTTTCATCGACCCACTCCCCAGCTTGATTCTTACGACGATCGTTGACAGCCAAACCAACTTCCGTGACGGCCGTTCCTGAAGGCGTATACCGAAGCTGTATATCGCGGGTTAAATTGCCCATCAATATGACGCGATTGTAACTGGCCATGGTTATCCTCCTGTCAATGGGACTGGATAAACGAGCTTAAACTTCACCGTCTTCGTCATCGACGCTACTTTGGGCCAGGATTTCCTCATTCAGAGCCGCACCCACCGGCGCGTCGGACTTGCCCAACGTGTGGGCGACCAATGTCTCTACTAACCTCGGATCGACCTTGATTACCAAGTGCCGAAGGATATTCTCATCCAACTTGCACAGGCGATTGAAGGCGGTGACCTTGGAGGTTTCCATGTTGAAATAGGAAATCCAATACGTGCCCTTGCCATGTCCTTCAACGGGATAAGCCAATTTGCGCTCTTCCCACAGACGGCTGGCAAGAATCTCACCACCTAAGTCTTCAATCGACTTGTGCAGCTTGGCGGCCACGCCACCCGGGTCGCGATTGAATTTGTTGCTGTCAAACAAAAAGAAACAGTCGTAGCACTGAGTAGTCAACTTGGTGAACTCCCAATCAATTCAAACTAAATGGTCGAATGTTTACGGTTGGTGTTTGCCGGAACGAATCGTCTTGCGACCTCAATCGTCCTCAGCTATTAAAATGGTTCATGCAGTACTGCAAATCGTGTTGGCACCAAGCTTCGATGGCCGAACAGGCTCGCTCAACGCTGTGGGCAATCACCGGTCGCTCATCGTCGCGAAATCGACTGAGCACATAATCAGCGCCATCCCAGTGGTCGGGAACAGCCCCAATACCGATCCTCAGCCGAGGTATTTGTAGACTTCCAAGCTGCTGGAGGATGTCTGCCAACCCCTTCTGCCCACCGGCAGACCCTTGAGGTCGAACTCGAACCTTTCCTACCGGAAGACTCAAGTCGTCGCAAATAACCAACAAGTCGCTGTGAATGTCCGTCTTGTAAAATTGTGCAAATCGGCGCACGCACCGACCGCTGTGATTCATGTAAGTCTGAGGCCATACCAATAGTAGTTTGTCTGACCCCAGAGCAATCGAACTCGTCTTACCATCTCCATTGACACGCGGTGGAGGGGCAGCCAGCTTGCGGCACAGCGCGTCTAGCACATCAAAGCCAATATTGTGGCGTGTCCCCACGTACTTGGCTCCTGGATTACCCAGGCCTACCACCAATTTCTGCGTTAGCGTCATTCTCCCTTAATTCACCAGCCACAGCAAGTAATCGCATTCAGCCACTGCATTGCGTTCGACTAAGTCACTGTGCACGATTAAGTCACAGCAGCCGAAGCCGCTACTTGGCCTCTGCCTCTTTGCCCTTTTCCGCCTTTTCCTTGCGGATCAGCTCAGGCTCAACCGCACCTGCCGCAGCCAGGTCATCCGCATTTTCACTTGGCTTGACGATTTGCACCACGACGCGCGAGCTGCCGGTAACCATGCTGGCTCCCTCAGGCAGTGTAACCTCGCCTGCGTGAATCGACTTGCCCAGATGCAATCCGCTAACACTGACCGTAATAAACTCAGGGATATTGGCCGCTGGGCAGCGGATAGTTAACTCGTGTGTCTGGAACACCAATTGTCCACCTTCGCCTATGCCAGGAGCCTCCCCGTGCAGGTGTACAGGCAACGTGACCTCGACCGCTTCGGTCGCTGAAACTCGGTGAAGATCCACGTGCACAACGCTGGTGCCGTAGGTGTCCCACTGAACCTGTCGCAGTACCGCCATGTCAGCGATATCTCCGGTCAGTGTCAAAAGCTTTGTACCATGCTTGATCACGCCCTGAAGCGCATCTGCGCGAACGGATAGATTGACATTTTCTTCCCCGTGGCCGTACAAAATCGCAGGAACTTGGCCTTGGGCGCGCAATCGCTTGGATGCGTTGGAACCAATCGCAGTACGCTTGGCAACGGTAATTGTTTCGCTACTCATCGACTTACTCAGAAATTGTCAGTTAAAAACGGCTATTCGACGTCAAAACGGTCCTTGGGCGCGGCCACATGCCGTCGACCAACGGCACAGCCGTCGGCCAGGCACATGCCAGCGAACCGTCAGTATCCCAAATCGCCAGACTCTTTCAAGTGCAAACAATGATCCCACATCCCGTCCTGGTTCTCCTGGCCAGGTTCCCTTGCTCAGAATGCAGCAGTCAATTATTTTTGCTGCTACTTCCAATCCACTTTTCCCATCCAGGCCAATATTATGGCGAAGTCGAAAACCAACACGCTCCAGTTCATTGAACCCATCGGCTCACGAGTCCTGGTGCTGAAGGACGAGCCCAAACGGGAGACAAAGGGGGGGATCGCCCTGCCCGACGCCGCAGAAATACCCACCATCACCGGCCGGATCGTCACCATCAGTCGCCTCGTCGAGCACGACGAAGACCTGCCTCTGCGTCAATACGACAAAATCCTGTTTCACCCCAAAAACGCCATCCCCGTGGACTTCGAGCCCGACAACCAACTCTATGTGGTACCTGTCGAGGATATCGTCGCTGTCTTTCGAAAGGACAAACCCACTAGCCAAGAATGAGTACCGCTGGTCCAAGTGTCTGATTACCTGGCAGTTATTCGATTTGGATTTTGGCCGATGCGTTCATTGCCAACGCATCATTGATTAACACAGTTGCCGTAGAATCGTACCTCTGCTTAGTACGGGCTGTATTGCTGGGAGGGTAAGCTATGCGATGGGTATTCCTAGCGTTCATGTTGGCGACGGCAAGCGACATTGCTCTCGCTCAGGATGCGACATCCGGTCCAGCAACGGCCCCTTGGGCTATCCAGCGCATTGAAGCACTTGGCGGCAAGATTACCTCCGGTGGAAACGGCCAGCCCATCACGCGACTCTACCTCGGCCAGACCGCTACGGACGATGCTGATTTGAAATGGATTGGCGATCTTGCTCAGCTAATCGAACTGAGCCTGGCAGACACCAGGATCACCGATGCCGGATTGTCGCATGTCGCTCGGCTTCAGAAACTTGAAGCACTCCATTTGGCCGACACCGCTGTATCGGATCGGGGGCTCGAAGCGATTCGGGGCCTGGTCCAGTTGCAATTGTTGGGCCTCAAGGGCACCCAAGTTACCGACGCTGGGCTCGACTACATACAAGGGTATAGCGCCCTCAGGTGGCTCGGTCTGCGCAATACCCGAATCACCGATGAGGGGCTGATTCGTCTGCAAGAACTCCGTCAATTGCCAGGGCTGTCTCTAAGTTACTGCCAAGTTACAAGTAAGGGATTGATGTATATCCAGCGGCTGGTCAAGCTGCAGCGACTTGTGCTTGATCACACGCTGGTCACGGATGATGGTCTTACCTATCTCCGGGACATGAAACAGCTCCATACGCTGGATTTAAGCCACACGCAAGTTGGGGACTCTGGGATCAAGCAGTTAGCGGAGCTGGGCCAACTGCGCATGGTCGAATTAAGTGGTACCAAGGTAACCGATTCGGGCTTGGTCCACCTGGCCAAGTTGCCTGCTCTTCGAGATGCGACTATCAACGCACCCGCTCCGATAGTTTTCGGTGCAACGCCCCCGGCAGGTTTGCCACAGCTGCCTGGGTTGGCCTTGAATGAATGTCGGGTTAGCGACGCTGGGTTAGCCCACCTACGATCCTTGCCTGGCCTCCAACGCTTGGAGTTGAGCAAAACGCAAATTACCGATGACGGCTTAAATTTCCTGCACGAATTAGCGGGGCTGCGATGGCTGGACGTCCGCGCAACTCAGGTAACCGAGCAGGGGATTTCATCACTTCAGCAGGCACTGCCACACCTGAAAATCCTCGCTCGCTAAGATTCTTGAAAACGCATGAGCAGGCCTGGCTCATCGCGGGAATCATGCATTGACTGTTGGGGCGGTCAGCCCATGAGAATACACCAGTCGCCAGCTTCCGACGACGGTAGCTCACTGGCATGCCACCGGCATCAGTGCATAAGACACATTGAGCGCCGCAATGTTACAAGCCTCCTAGTCAAGTTACATGCCCCCTAGTCAACGCCCGGGCCCAAGCAATCCAGGTTTTGTCGACGGCCACTGGATCGTCCGCTTAAGTGCCACTGTCCTGCGCTGGCGGGCGGAATAGTTCGCTAATGGATTTATGATGGTGGATGCGGCGAATGGCTTCAGCTAACAAAGGTGCCACAGAGACGACTTGCGTGCACTCGAGTTTCTTCTCGGGCGGAAGTGGAATGGAGTTGGTGATGCATAGCGACTTGATGGGAGCCGCTCGCAAACGCTCGATGGCGTTGC
The DNA here is from genome assembly GCA_019636385.1 of Pirellulaceae bacterium. Lineage (NCBI taxonomy): Bacteria > Pseudomonadati > Planctomycetota > Planctomycetia > Pirellulales > Pirellulaceae > Pirellulaceae bacterium. The sequence continues at coordinate 194,741 of JAHBXT010000006.1, forward strand.
CGCATAAAACACCGTGAGTGGCGGCGATATGGATTTCTCGTGCCCCCGCTTTGTGTACCAATTCGGCGGCCCCGCAGATTGATCCCGCCGTGCTGATCATGTCGTCGAATATCACGCAGACTTTGCCTTCGACGGGTCCGCCAATAATATTCTTTTGAGTCGTGGCTATTGCGCTGTCGCGACGCTTGTCCACAATGGCCAGGCGGCCACCGAGCCGCTTGGAATGCCCAATCGCGCGCTTGATGCTGCCTTCGTCAGGACTCACCACTACTAAGTCTTCCGCAGCAAATCCCATCTGCTCGATGAATCCATTGAGCACCGGAGCGGCGTACAAGTGATCGACGGGAACATCAAAGAAGCCTTGAATCTGCGGAGCGTGCAAATCCATCGTCAGCACGCGATCGGCACCGGCGCGAGTGATCATGTTGGCGACTAACTTGGCCGTGATAGGCACTCGGCCTTCATCCTTGCGGTCTTGTCGGGCATAGCCATAGTAGGGGATGACCGCAGTTACCCGCGCAGCACTGGCGCGCTTGCAACTATCGATCATGATCAACAGCTCCAACAGCGTATCGTTGACCGGTGGGCAGGTGGGCTGAATCAAGAATACGTCGCGGCCGCGCACGTCATCGTTGACTTTGCAATAATTCTCCCCATCAGGGAATTTGCCTAAGGACACCGATCCCAACTGCAGGTGCAGTGCTTCACAAATGTCATGGGCCAACTGCGGGTTGGCTTGTCCACTCAGGATTTTTAACTCACGCATGTTGATAGCCCATTTCGCGCATCTTTTCCTCCACCAATTGCAGCTCGTCGATCGTGTTGATGCTCAGCGATTCGCAGGATTTCAGTACCGTGCGCGCATCAACGTTTTTGCCCGACCTCAGCAGAATTCCGGGACAATCTGTCAAGTAGTACTCGCCCTGGGAGTTTGAATTGTCCAATTGTGCCAGGGCCCACAGCAAGTCCGGTCCGTGGAACAAGTAAGTGCTCATGTTGACTTCATTGACCGCTAATTCGGCTGGAGAGGCGTCCTTGTGTTCGACAATTCCACAGAATTTTCCATCAGAATTGCGGACAATCCTTCCCAAGCCCGCGGGATCGTCTTTCAGTAGCGTTCCCAGCAAACAGGAGTACTGGCCGCTGCGGAACAGTGACAACAGCTCTCGAATGGAATCGGCCTGAATCAGTGGCGAATCGCCAGCTACGACCAGTACTGGGCCGTTGTGATTTCCCAACAGCTGGCGGCACTGATCGACTGCGTGGCCTGTGCCAAGCTGCTGCTGCTGCACTGCGAACTGTACGCCGCTCCGACCGCCCAGCTCCTGACGTACGTCGTCGGCGCGATAGCCGATGACCACAATTTGGCGACCGATGCCAGCCTGCTCCAGAGCATCCAATACCCAGTGAATCATGGGACGCTGCAAGGCGGGAAACAGCACTTTCGGCAAATCGCTCTTCATCCGCGTACCGCGGCCGGCAGCCAATACCACGGCAATAGGTTGATCATTCACAGATGGCGTACTCCTGGCCAGATAATGTCGTTGTGAGTAATGTCGTTGTGAGGCAAGCTGGCTCCACAGTATATCGCAAGGTCAAACCTTCCAAAGGGTGACGCAGCGGAAAAAGGCTGCTCTGCCCATGAGCGATCCTGGTGTCTGAATTCTGGTTCGGTGAATGGACCAGATTCGCCGAATGGTTCCATTGGTCCAATCAGTGCCACTTCACATCGCGCAAGGCGCACAACAAGCGCACATGCCCAACAAATAGCCGTAGAGATTCCAGAATTCTTTAGCCCATGGCGGAGCGCGATTGAAACGTTGCTATTACTGCGGTAGGCGATTGCCAGGGAATCCTGCGACATGCATGGGAACGGCGTAAATCCCGCGGCGAGCAGTGGCTATTAAGGTTTTACCCTGTTTGCCGCCGAACGTGCAATTGGCTGGTCGCTCGGGAAACGGAAGTGAACCGAGCAGTGTGCCGTGGGGGTCGACTACAGCGATCGAGGAGCTGTCTGGCTGGGTAACGTAGACGTTGCCCTGACGATCGACGGTAATCCCATCACCGCCGTGTGGCAACGCAATCAATTCCCGTTTCGCTCCAAGTTTACCTGGTTCCTGCACCGGATAGGCCAGCAGTTTGCGACTTCCCATCTCGGCGACGTACAACGTCGCACCGTCGGGCGACAGCGCGATTCCGTTGGGCAGGTCCAATCCTTCTGCACAGCGCCGCGCCGTGCCATCGGCAGCTACGTAATAAACCGCCATCGTACCCTGGGGTAACGATCGGGATACGAACACTGGATCGGTAAAGTAGATTCCGCCCTTTGCATCCAGAAACAAATCGTTGGGCTGGTTGAATGGATTAGCGTTGTATTGAGCCACGATGGGAGTCACGCTACCATCCCCCGAATCAATCGCGACAATCCGTCCCGTCCCACCTTGGCAAGCAATCAGTTTCCCGCTGCCGGAAATCGCCAGGCCATTGCACATGCCACTCATTTGCAGCAGCAGGTCAACTTTTCCCTCGACATCGCGGCGGTAGACCCGCTGCCCCACGATATCTGAGAAATAAAGTTCACCATCGTCACCGGCCACTGGCCCTTCAGTAAACAGAAACCCATCGGCCCATTTCTCAACCGGGCCAGTGGGCCCAACGCCAGCGATAGCCTCCCCCTCTGCGGCAATAGCTCCTCGGACAAACGACAGCCACAACAACATGGTTATGGTAGTTAATCTCATGAATTCATCCCTCGGGGACCTCGTATGGCGGCAAGTTATCAACTCAATCTTAATCATAAGAAGCCTGGGCTGCGCCCACGGCCAGCGCGCGATTAGGAGCTGCGCGGAAATAAATTACCGAACTTACTTTCAGCGGGAGTGCATTAGCACCCGGGCATTAGCACCCGGTTTTCTCAGCAACCGGACGCTATCGCGTTCCGGCTAATTAGGCAACTTATTTCCGGACGAGTCCTTAGGTTATTGTCCGTCAAGGACTTGCTCAAGGATGTCGGTATTGCAGGCTGCTAATTTCATGCGACCGACGATGCTCTCGTACTTCTTCAGCCCGCGTTCAAGCAGCGGCATAGCTTCCACAGCCTTTGCAGAAAGACTCACGTCGCACATGCCGATGGTCGACCAGCGAAAGCCATATCGCGCTGGGCTAGCTAGGCGGCTCAACAGCGCGCGCTGCTCCTGGCCAATAACCGAACCGCCTCTCCACCAAGTCATTATTTCATTATTCCAGACTACCGCATTGTTGCAAATTGACAGCTGCCTAGCGTGTCGTAAAATCTCAGCGCTGCGGCATCCGCGCTGACTTTCTGAATATCGGAGTTCTGACTCGCTAGCTGCGTATACTAATCGTTATCCGACTAAAGCACCAACCGCTTTTTCGAAATCAGATCATGGATGCCAACTTGCGAAACTCGGTCGATGAAGTACACCGTCACATCGTCGACTGCGCAAACACGATCGTCAACACATTAGTTCAGGACCACAGGCTGTCCGCCGGCACCGCGAATGAATTGATGCTGTACGCGTCGCAGTTGTACAAGCTACTTCCAGACGCCTCAAGGCCATCGTGGCTCACGACGCTGCTTCAGCAGTTCCAAGGGGAACAACTGGCAAGTAACCACAACCATAATTACTCAACCGAATTCGCCTCGTTCCTTCTTTCCAACATGCGTCATGTTGAAGCACCAATCCTATCGCCTGATGAAGCCAACTATGACTTCGACTTAGTGTTCGACGAAGTTCGGGACGCGCAGGACATCGCGGCGACATTTGACAGCCTTGTTGCAAAATTGGAGCAGATTATCGCGGCAGATTTGATCGACAGTCGTGTCGTCCAACAAGCGCTAGAACGTTTGATGGCGTTGCTCAAACGCAACAAGCACGGGTCGCTCACGTCCATTTTGGTATCTTTGCATTACGGCCGATTTGCACTCAAGGCGTTTGGAGGGGCTCTGGCAGCAAACAAGTATCTAAAACCAATGGTGGAGGCATTCAAAGAAGAGTTTGCCATCGCCGAAAGTAAGGTGCAGGCGGCCGAAGCAACGCTTAAAGAAGAAGCTATCCGCCGGTTGACCAACGAAGATCGGTTAATGGCATACATCGAACAAAGCGGAGGGGACACTACCGTAATTGCTGGCTATCTTGGTCACGACGATTCAGGCGCCGACGACGCGGAGTAACTCCAACTGAACATCGTCGGATAACAAAGGCATGAACGCGGAGCCGCCGACAGCGCGTTTTCCAATGGAGCATCAACCGCGGCGGCCCGGTTATGCCAGCCGTTATGCCCAAAACATGAAAAGCGTTTTCATGTGCGTTTCGTTTCAACTCGAAGGAGAGCTTCATGATGTTCCGCTGTAACACGATTCTTTTTCTCTCGGCAACAGTAATTGCCTCGTTACTCTACTGTGATTCTGCTGACGCGCAGATACTCCGGTGCCGCCGCGCAGCGTCGGCCTGCTGCCCATCGCAACCTACCACGGGATGCACAAACGCATGTCACACGCATTCGTACCCAATGGCAACAGACCATACGCATGGTTGCTCGCCTTGCGGTTCACCGTGTGCGACGCCGGTGCGTTACAGCTGCCACTGTCATGGTGGTGACTGCAGTCGCTCAAACTGTAACCGCGCATGTGTCGAACGTAACGCCCCTCACTGCCTCATTCCGTGCACGAATGACCCGAGCGGTACGGCATGCTTGACCTGCTTAGGCGTCGTGGCTGCCACGTGCTGCGAACTGAATTGCACACCGGTCTATTGCCACTGCCACTAAACGCTCTGGCATAACAATGCGATGCACCGAAGTCGCGGATTGGCCGCTTCCTGATGGTGAGTTTACTTGCCGCGACGTCGGTGATCGCGGGCGTTCGTCGCGACAACATGGGGATGATCGTCATCTGCACCGTTGATGATTTCGAGCACGCCGCATAACGAACATCAATATTTCGTCATCTCGCACGAATAATGACTACGGCCTGTCCTTTGAAACTACGGCGAGCCTCACAATGTCGAACGACAAAAGCAATCTAGTAAACGTAATTGCGGGCACGTTTTTTGGAGCGCTTGCCGGTGGAGGTATTGGACTTGGCGCTTGCATGTTCCTGTTCGATGACCCTCCATTCTTCACCGGCGATACGATCTTGATTGGGGCGATTGTCTGCGGCGTATTGGGTTTCTTTCTGGGTGCTGGTTTCATTGAATGGCTGAAAGAAAACTGGTGGGGATTCTGGTGCACCCCTTTCAAGCTGTCATTAGCGAGAACTGGGGTTGGAGAGATTGCCGCAACACTGTCAAAATGCCCAGAGTGTTGCAGGTTGGGATGAATGCTCGGTGATTTAGATTTAAAAGAGCAGAATCCAGCGGCAGCGTGTC